>CALLJA010000327.1 GCA_938008865.1 uncultured Anaerolineales bacterium | reverse complement strand
CCAAGGCCATCCCCGCCGTCACCGCCGCCCTGACCGACCCCGAGCCTGCTGTGCGCTACTGCGCCGTCGAGGCCCTGTCGGCGCTGAAAGCCGCGTCCGCGCGTGCGGAGATCAAGAAGCTGCTGGCGGACAAGTACCTGTGGGTCCGTGAGCGCGCACAGAAGACGCTGGATGAGTTGAATCATGCCTGATTTGGTTGAGCTTTTCTTCCGCTACTTTAGTTTTCTGGCTTGCGTCTCGACTTTGCTCAATTTATGGATGATCAGGGATCGAGTTTCTTCCGCGATAAAAGTCTATTTGGTTTCCTACGCGGTTCTCTTTCTCGTGTGGGGATCACTCCAGGTCATCGGCGGCTATCGCTCTTTCTTCTTCGTAATTTTCTCCCCGAAAGAGCATCCATTGGTTGTGGTTTTCTGGTTGATCGAATTTGTCTGGTTATGGGGAAGCACAGTTTTGGTCCTCTGGAAGGGCGGAGCCGAGGAATTGGCAAAAAGCAGCGCAATGCTAAATCCCAGGCGCGCCAGAACTCCTCAATCCATCAAGTTGTTCTTTGCCGTGAGCAGTTTGCTTTTTCCCATCCTGGTCATCCTCGGGTTTGTAACTGGTGTCTTCAGTAACTTTGCAGCCGACCTGCCGATGTTCTGAACAGACGGAAATTTCATTGTCGTAAGACTCCGCCTTTAGGTTTCGTCTACACGACATGACCACTCGAACCATATCCCAAATTATCGAACCACAATTTGCCATGGAAGGCGCGGGCGTCTTACTGCGACGCTCCATCGCCCCGCGCCCCAGCAATGAATACGACCCCTTCCTGCTTTTCGACCACTTCGCCTTCAACGACCCGCTCGAAGGGCCCATCCGCGGCTTCCCCATGCACCCGCACCGCGGCATCGAAACCGTCACCTACATGCTCGACGGCGCCACCGCCCATCGCGACAGCCTCGGCAACAGCGGCGTCATCGGCCCGGGCGACGTGCAGTGGATGACCAGCGGCCGCGGCATCCTGCACGAGGAAATGCCCCGCCGCAGCGAGACCAGCGGCGTCATCTACGGCTTCCAACTGTGGGTCAACCTGCCCGCCGCCCAGAAGATGGGGCAGCCGCGCTATCAGGAGGTCAGCGCCGAGACGATCCCCACCGTGAGGAAGGATGGCGCGACCATCCGCCTCGTGGCGGGCGAGATCGACGGCGTGCGCGGACCCGTGACCGAGATCGCCGCCTCCCCGCTCTACATGGACGTCAGGCTGGATCCCGCTTCGAGATTCGGGCTGCCCGTCCCCAGCGGACATACCGTGCTGGCCTACGTCTTCGAAGGCAGCGGCCGCTTCGGCGCCGACGGGGAAACGGTGGCAGCCGTCCGCATGGTGGAGTTCGGGGACGGAGACCAGGTCGAGGTCCAGGCCGAAGCGGAGGGCGTGCGCTTCATGCTCATCGCGGGCGCGCCGTTCAAGGAGAAGATCGTCCCGTATGGCCCGTTCGTCATGAATACGGTCGAGGAGATCCAGCAGACCCTGGCCGAATTGCGAAACGGCACGTTCATCCGATAATCCTCGGGATATAATAAATTGTAGTAGGGGCGACCCGACGGGTCGCCCCTACAATTATTTTTGGAGGGCTCATGTCACAGGTGATCTACGGCGAACGGCTCGGCAGGGAAGGCAAGATCCGCGTGGGGTGCAGCGCAACCATCTTCGACGCGGCGCGCGAAAAGGTGTTGCTCACCCAGCGCGCCGACAACGGCCGCTGGTGCCTGCCAGGCGGCGGCCTCGACCCGGGCGAATCGGTCGAGGAGGCCTGCATCCGCGAGGTATGGGAGGAGACAGGCCTGCATGTGCGCGTCACGCGCCTGATCGGCGTGTACAGCGACCCCAACCAGTTGGTCATCTACAAGGATGGCAACAAGGCTTTCTTCGTGGTGATGTCCTTCGAGGCTGAGATCATCGGCGGCGAGTTGGGCTTGAGCGACGAGACCACGGCCTTTGGCTATTTCTCCCTGGCCGAGATGGACTCCATGCCCATGCATAACCGCCATTACCAGCGCGTGGTGGATGCGCTGCTGAATCAACCCGAGGCGTTGATCAAGTAGGGGCGGGGTCATCCCGCCCCATTGAGTTGTGGCGCGGGATACCCATGCGGGTACGATGTGGCATCCCGCAAAAATGGCGGATTACCAACACCGCACCTGCGGTTCGGTGCAGGTGTCCGCCCCATGGCATTTCCGTGGAACTCCGCGTAATCCGTCCAATCCGTGTACTAAAATTTCCGCCCCACGATTAGGATTTCAAGAACGGCAGCACCACCTCTACAATTTCCCCCACATCCGTCTGCGGCGCGGAATGGTCGGCGCGGATCAGCCTGTCGCGCGTGGAGAGACGGCGCGGACGATCCATGATCAAATCCTGCCTGCCCCAGAGGAACAGGGAGGGCACATCGGGCAGGTCGAATTGCCTGGAGCCGCCCTCGGGCATGCTGCGCAGGGTCTCCTTGAGAATGACCACGGACTGGGAGGTAATCTCCTCAAACCAGGCGGGCAGCAACTCGGGGTGGCGGAAATTCAATCCCAACAGGTCGATCAAAAAACGAATGCGCCAACCCGAAAGCACCCAATTTCCCACCTGCGGATACCGGGCGTCCAGGCGAATAGCAACACGCAAACCGAGCGCCTTGTAGGCGGCCGTCTGCGCGGGGCAGAGGAAGGCCGCGCGTTCCACGCGTTCGTAGTGGCATT
>CALLJA010000326.1 GCA_938008865.1 uncultured Anaerolineales bacterium | reverse complement strand
GTCGAACCCGATTACACATTACAATACATCAAGGATGATGCCTATGTGTATGAAACCGGGAACATCCTCCAGATCCCTGAGGAACCCGTCACGCGGCACGATGGCGTTACCCTGCTGTTTGAAACCGTGAAATCTCCCATTCGCGACATTCATGGCAATGTAGCCATGACGGTTGGCGTATCACGCGATATCACGGAGCGTAAACGCGCCCAGGAAACCTTGCGGCGTCGCGCCAACCAACTCGAGACGGTGGCAGTTGTGTCGAGTACCGCTTCAACTGTGCTTGACCCCGATAGCCTCCTGCAGGCCGTGGTGGACCTGACCAGGGAACGCTTCAACCTCTATCATGCACATATCTACCTGGCTGACGAAGCCTGGCAGACCTTGTTGCTGGCAGTTGGAGCCGGTGAGGTTGGACGCCAGATGGTATCCCAGGGCCATGCCATTCCGATGGATGCAGAGAAATCCCTGGTGGCGCGCGCTGCGCGTGGGCGTCTGGCCATTATCGTGAACGATGTGCAGTCGCATGCAGACTTCCTGCCAAATCCGTTGCTGCCTGAAACCCGCGCGGAGATGGCGGTGCCCATGGTGGTCGGCGACAAGGTTTTGGGCGTGTTCGATGTTCAATCGGATACCGTCGACGACTTCACCGAAGAGGATGCCAACATCTACACCACCCTGGCCGCCCAGGTGGCTGTGGCCCTGCAGAACGCCCGCCTCTACGTGGAGCAGGCCGCCACCGTCACCCAGCTGCGCGAACTGGACCGCCTCAAATCCTCCTTCCTCGCTAATATGTCGCACGAACTGCGCACACCGCTCAACTCCATCCTTGGCTTTGCTGACGTGATGCTCGAAGGACTTGACGGCGATCTGACCCCCAACATGGAGAACGACTTGGGCCTGATCCAGAAGAATGGCAAACATCTGCTGCACCTCATCAACGACGTGCTTGACATGGCCAAGATCGAAGCCGGCAAGATGAACCTCTCGCTCGAACGGTTCAGCCTCCAGGAGGTCTTGGAAGAGGTGACCAGCATCATCCAGCCATTTGCCGCCGAGAAGTCGCTGTCCGTTGACATCGACCCCACGTCCGACTCCAGCCTGTACATCACCGCCGACCGCACACGCATCCGCCAGGTAATGCTCAATGTGGTCAACAACGCCATCAAATTCACCGAAAGCGGACAGGTCTCGGTCCGCTTCGAACGCCGCGGCGACCGCTCCCTGACCTCCATCTGCGACACGGGCATCAGCATCCCGCCCGACAAACTCGAAGCCATCTTCCAGGAATTTACGCAGGTCGACTCCTCATCCACACGCAAGTCGGGCGGCACAGGCTTGGGCCTGCCCATCAGCCGCCGCTTGGTCGAGATGCACGGCGGACGAATGTGGGCCGAGAGCAGCGGCATCGAAGGCGAAGGTTCCACCTTCTTCATCGAACTTCCCATCGAAGCCCTCCTGGCCGAACCCGGAGAGAAGACGGAAAAGTAGTCATGGCCACGCCTGCCTTCCTCGAATGCAATACCTGCGGCGAGCAGCAGCCCTACGAGCCGTTTGTTCTGCCGCTGTGCGCGAAGTGCGGCTCACAGTGGATGGAAGCCCGCTACGACTACGCCGCCTTCAAACGCGAAGTTCTGCGCGGGCTGCCGGGCCGTCCCCCCAACATGTGGCGCTATGCCGACGTCCTGCCGCTAAAAGACCCCGCCGCCCTCGACCTCTACCCCGCCGGTGGGACCCCGCTCTGGCTGTCACAGCGTTTCGCGCCTGCCCTCGGGCATGACTCCGTTTACATCAAGGACGAACGCTACGGCCCGACCAGTTCCTTTAAGGACCGTCAGGCTGCGGGCGCCGTGGCCGCTATGCTCGAAGGCGGCATTCGCGAGGCGGTCATTGCCTCCACGGGCAATGCCGCCGTGGCCTATGCCGCCGCCTGCGCCCGCGCGGGCATCAAGTTATGGGTCTTTATGACCAGCCTGGTCCCGCAGGAGAAGCTGCGCGAGGCGGCCCTCTTCGGCGCGGAGGTCATCCGCGTCAGTGGCAACTACGATCAGACCAAACAGATCGCGGCCCAGTTCGCCCAGCGCAAACACTTGTGGCTCGACCGCGGTTCCAATTCCATCCCAGCCCGCGAGGCGATGAAAACCATCGCCTATGAGATTGTTGAACAACTCGGCTGGCGCGCGCCCGATTGGTACATCCAGGCCGTCAGCGGCGGGCTGGGGCCGCTGGGCGTATACCAGGGCTTCGCCGAATTGCAGCGCATGGGATTGATCGAACGCATCCCCAAACTGGCTGTCATCCAGGCCGAGGGCTGCTCGCCGATGGTGCAAGCCTTCAGGGCGGGCAGTGACACGGCTACGGCGGTCATCCCTGACACGCGCATCATCATCCTGTCCACTGGCGACCCGGGTAAGACCTACACTTATCTCTGGAACCTTACCCGTCGCTATGGCGGTACAATGGAATCGGTCAGCGATTCCGAGGCCTTTGCCGCCATGCGTGCCCTCGCCAAGAGCGAGGGTATGGCCGTAGAACCTGCTACTGCCGTGGCTTTTGCGGGTCTGGAGAAACTCCTTCGCAGCGGCGCGATCTTGAAGGATGAGCGGGTGGTCGTCAACTGCACGGGACATACCTTCCCGGTCGAGAAGCACGTGCTCGAAGACCAGTTTGCGGTGGATGTTCACTTGAGCGAGAGCCAGGCTCCTGCCCCGCGTGAGGGCCTGCAGGCCGCACTCGAAAATCTGGACGAACGCACCACCACCGTTCTGCTGATCGACGACAATCCCGACGACGCCCTGCTGATCCGCCGTTTGCTGGAGGGCAAGAAGGCCTACCGCGTCCTGCACGCCAGCGACGGCTGGGAGGGTCTGGCCCTGGCGCGCCAGAGCCTGCCCGACCTGATCGTCAGCGATCTGACCATGCCCGGCATCGATGGCTTCGGCCTGGTCGAGGAACTCAAACTCGACCCGCGCACGAAGGATATCCCCGTGGTGGTGGTCAGTGCCAAAGATATCACCCCCGAAGAGCGCAAACGCCTGAACGGACACGTCGAGGCGTTGTACCAAAAAGGATCCCTGCCGCCCAGGAAGTTCGTGGACCAGGTCATCCAGACCATCGAAGATAAAAGCGCAGCATAAAGGAGTATACTCATGGGAAGTAATATTTTGTATATCGAGGACAATCCCGACAACATGATGTTGGTGCGGCGCGCCTTGGAATCGCGCGGCTACACCCTGTTTGAAGCGGCCAACGGTCTGAGCGGGGTGTCGAAGGCCGAGCGGGAAGAGGTCGACCTGATCCTGCTGGATATCAACCTGCCCGATATCGACGGCTACGAGGTGGCCCGCCGCATCCGCAATAGCGGGAAATCCAAGCTGGCCTATGTGCCCATTATTGCCATCACGGCCAACGCGCTGAAAGGCGATGCCGAGAAGGCACTGTCGGCGGGTTGCGATGTGTACATGTCCAAGCCGATCAACATTCGCGAACTGTGGGCGCGCGTGGAGGCCTTTGTCCCTTCGCCAAAGGCTGGCGGACACGCAGGCTGATGCCATGCAGACAAACCCCATGACCGTTCAACCGCCAACCTCTGAGCCCCGATCCTACCTGATTGACCTGGTGTGTTCCGACTGCGGGACACATTATTCCGCCGCCGAGATTCACACCTACTGCCCTGATTGCCAGGCGCCGCTCCTCGTCCGTTATGACCTGGAGCAGGCCGCCCGCCGCGTGGACCGCGAGCAGGTTCGCAACCGTTCCAGGGGCATGTGGCGCTGGCGCGAACTTCTGCCCGTGCTCGACCCGCAGAATATGATCACCTTGGGCGAGGGGGATTGCGCCCTGCTGAGCCTGCCGCACGTCGGAAATATGCTCGGCCTCTCGCATTTATACGTCAAAGATGAAAGCAGCAACCCGACCGGGTCCTTCAAGGCGCGCGGACTGTCTGCCGCCGTCTCGAAGGCAAAAGAGTTGGGCGTCGAAAAGGTCATTATTCCCACAGCGGGTAATGCGGGCGGGGCGATGGCAGCTTATGCCGCGCGCGCGGGTATGAAGGCGCTCATCTATATGCCCAAGGACACGCCCATCGCTAATATCCTCGAGAGCCGCATTGCGGGCGCGGAAGTGGTCCTCGTGGACGGCCTGATCAGCGACGCGGCCGGCATGGCGGGACTCAAGGCCCGCGAAGAAGGCTGGTTCGACGTCTCGACCTTCAAGGAGCCGTACCGCATGGAAGGCAAGAAGGTCATGGGCTACGAACTGGCCGAACACTTCGACTGGTCCCTGCCCGATGTGATCGTCTACCCGACCGGCGGCGGCACGGGCCTGGTGGGGATGTGGAAGGCCTTCGACGAATTGGAGAAACTCGGCTGGCTGAAGAACACCAAACGCCCGCGCATGGTCTCGGTTCAGGCGGAGGGCTGCGCCCCCGTGGTCAAGGCTTTCCTGACGGGCGCGGACTTCTGCGATTTCTGGCTGGGGGCGCAGACCCTGGCCTCGGGTTTGCGCGTTCCCAAGAGTTTTGCCGACCGCCTGATCCTCTCTGCCATTCGTGAGAGCAAGGGCACGGCGGTGGCCGTCAGCGACGAGGCCATCACCGAATATCAAAAGAAACTGGCCGCACAGGAAGG
>CALLJA010000325.1 GCA_938008865.1 uncultured Anaerolineales bacterium | reverse complement strand
GAAACGACGATGGTCCCAATTATAAAGAAGAATCCGCCCCAACGTGTGAGCAGTTGGGGCGTAGGCGCGAGCGGTGAAAGGTTTAATCTGTGTCGTCTTGGGCGAGCAAGGGAAGACATTATCTCATGGACATTGATTCCCAGGCTGGATTTGCGTCACATATTTTTGAAAGACATGGAAAAACTCTACCGAAACAAGCGGCAGTTCATAATATGTCAACTTCAGACAATCGCCTTCGGAAAACGGAGAAGGATCATCTTTTGATATATGCGTACTAAAAGACTCATTACCTTTCTTGAATACGATTTGGATGCTCCCGTTTTTCTCGTGAAATACATATGTGATTTTTTCTTGAGCAGTGTGTGGTTCTCGCGTCGCGGTCAAAGCGATGATGGTCCCTATCCAGAGCGTATAGGTCAATGCAAAAAGAAACGCCCATGCAAGCCAATTCCTCAAGAGTAAATCGACTTTTGATTTTGCCAGAGCATTCGTGGCAGTTCCTAATTGTGTATTGGTAAGTACCCCTGTCGCTACAAGGGTCAAACAAGTCCAAATTCCATACCAGACAGGACTCTGACTAAAGATACCCAGCAGGATCAAACCTGAGATGGTCAAAAATACGCGCAGGGCAATCTTTGCATTGAAAAGAAAGATGCAAATCCCAAGCTCCAAGGCCAGCACGACGACATATCTCGCGATGGTCATCCACCCGATGGCTTCCAGAAAACTCCTGCTGATTAGAAAGTCTTCCATCTTTCCTCCTTTTTACTTCTCACTTTAATTACTGTGCCGTATTCCCACCATCCACCAGCAGCAGATGACCTGTCACGAAAGACGAATCGTCCGAGGCCAGGAAGAGCACGGCGCGGGCGATCTCCTCGGGGCGGCCGAAACGTCCCATCGGCAGATAGGCGCTGGCTTCCTGGATGGCCTCTTCCACCGAGACGGGGTCCGAGCCTTCGAAGTAGCCTTTCTCGATCCAACGGTCCACGAAGGTGTCGCCCGGGCAGACGGCGTTGACGCGGATGTTGTCGCGCGCGAAATCCAGCGCCATCGACTTGGTCATCAGTCCCACCGCGCCCTTGCTGGCGATGTAGGGGAAGGCATCCTTGCCCGCCACCACCGACCAGTCCGAGCCGTTGTTGACGATCACACCGCCGCCCTGTCGTTTCATGTGCGGCAGCACCAGCTTGCACATGCGCCAGACCGCCGTCACGTTCAGCGCCAGTGTGGCGCTCCAAGTTTCCTCGTCTGTGGTTTCGGCTGTGCCCTTGGTGACGATGCCCGCATTGTTGAACAGGATGTCGATGCGACCGAACTCCGCCAGAGCGGATTCCACCGCCCGCTGGCAATCCTCGGCCTGGGTGTGGTCCGCTTCGACGAAAATACAGCGCGCCCCCCGCTGCCTGCACTCCGCTTCGACGGCTTTGCCCATCTCGGCACGGCGACCCGTCAAAACGAGGTCCGCTCCCTCGTCCGCGAAGAGCAGGGCGGTGGCCTTGCCGATGCCCGAAGTGGCGCCCGTGATTAGCGCGACTTTGTTTTTGAGT
>CALLJA010000324.1 GCA_938008865.1 uncultured Anaerolineales bacterium | reverse complement strand
AAGGTCCCGACCACAAGTTTGCGATGAATCCCGAGAATTGGGCGAAGATGGTCGAGGAGACGCGCCTGGTCGAGCGCGCGCTTGGCTCAGCGGACAAGTTCATCGCCGAGAATGAAGTGGACACCGCCGTCGTGCAACGTCGCTGCCTGCGCGCCGCGCGCGAGGTCCAAGCGGGAGAGACCTTCACCCGCGACATGATCGACGTGTTGCGCCCCGCCACCCCTGGCGCCATCAAGCCCGACCAGATCGAGAACGTGCTCGGCACGAAGGCCTTGTGCGATATGCCACTTGGCAAGGAATTGCGCTGGACGAATTTAGGAAATTGATGTCATTGCGAGCCGCCGCACTTTGGCGGCGAAGCAATCTCATGGAATACGGAGATTGTTTCGGGCAAAGAGCAAGAGCACCCTCGCAATGACGTAGATGAATATGAAAATCCTCTATTTTTCTCTCGGTTACTCCACCCACGACCACCGCTTCCTGTCTGCCATGACGAGCGGTGGTCATGACGTTTTGTTCGTGCAACTGGAAGGTAATCGTCGGCAGGTCGAAGACCGCCCCATCCCTGAAGGCGTCAGGCTGGCGCTGTGGAAGGGCGGGAAGAAACCGTTCGAGTGGCGGGACCTGCCTGCGCTGGTGCTCGACCTCAAGCGGCTGATCCGCGACTTTCAGCCTGACCTGGTCCACGCGGGGCCGATCCAGACCTGCGCCTTCCTCGCCGTGCTGACGGGTTTCCGCCCGATCCTGACCATGTCGTGGGGCTTCGACCTGATGGACGACGTCCACCGCAACGGCTGGTGGGAATGGGTCACGCGTTACACGCTCCATCGTTCGACCTATTTCATCAGCGACGCCAACGTGACCCGTGACAAGGCCGTGGCCTACGGTATGAACCCCGATCGCACGGTCGTCTTCCCGTGGGGCGTGAACCTCGAACAGTTCTCGCCGTCCACCGTTGACCGCCCATCGTCCGAGGCTTTTACGCTGTTCTGCAACCGTTCCTGGGAACCGCGCTACGGCGTGGACATCCTCGCGAAGGCCTTCGTCCAGGTAGCGGCGAGCAGGCCCGAGGTCGGGTTGATTCTTTTGGGCGGCGGGTCGCAGGGTGCCAGCCTGCGTCAGATACTGACGAATGGCGGCGCTATGGAGCGGGTCCACTTCGGCGGGCAGGTTTCCCAAAAAGACCTGCCAAACTGGTATCATCGGGCTGACCTGTACATTTCACCTTCGCATGTGGACGGCTCGTCCGTCTCGTTGATGGAGGCGCTGGCCTGCGGCTTGCCCTGCCTCGTCTCTGACATTCCCGCAAACCAGGAATGGGTGCGCGAGGGCGAGAACGGCTGGCTGTTCCGCGATGGGAACGTGGATGACCTGGCCGCGAAGATTTTGCAGGCCATCGAAGGGCGCAAAACGCTGGCGCAGATCGGGAAAAATTCCCGCGCAACTGCCGAAGCCCGCGCCGATTGGAAGAAGAACACCGAAACATTGCTGCGAACCTACGAAGCGGTGATTCGTTTGAAATAGGAGGCTCCCATGTTGTTCTCCCTGATCGTGATCATTGCAGTCGCCATCGCGGCAGTGATCTTCTCTTCGTATAACCTGGCCGTTGTGGATGTGTCCCTGTTCGGGTACATGGTCTCTGGTCCGACGGGCCTGATCCTCATCATTGCCCTGAGCGTCGGCGTGTTGATCGGCGTGATCCTGATGATGCCCAGCCTGATCAGGCACCAGTGGTCGGCTTCGCGTCAGAGGAAACAACTGGCGAAAATGGAGCAGCCGTCTGCCAGGCCCGCTCCCAAAGACAAACCTTCGGAGGAATGATGCTGACCCTGACTGACCTCGTGGATGGATTCCGCGCCCTGGGCGTGGAGGCCGGCGACACCCTGCTGGTCCACAGCTCGTACAAATCCTTCGGCCCCGTGGACGGCGGCCCGCAGACCGTCATCCGCGCGCTGGAGATGGCCCTCGACACCGAGCACGACGGCACGCTGATCATGCCGACCTTCAACTTCGGCTTCAACAAGGGCGAGCCCTGGGACGTACGCAC
>CALLJA010000323.1 GCA_938008865.1 uncultured Anaerolineales bacterium | reverse complement strand
CCGTCTTGAATTTTATTTTATGGCCCGCAGGCTATGAAGCCGCGGGCAAGGCGCTTTCCACAGGGCTGGGACTGATCAGCCTGTTGACCATCTTTATCCTGCTTTCCCCCAAAGGCCCGAATGCCTGGCCCTTCGTAGGGTTGGCGGTCAGCCTGGGGCTGGCCTTTCTGTTGATATGGTCCTATCTGGGGTATGTTTCAGCGCCTGGCGCTTCGGCGCTGAAACTGTTGCTTATGGGCATTCTGGGGAACACCGCCCTGACGGCCTGTTTCGGTTTCATCATGGCTGCCATTGTGCAAAGGGCGCGGCAGGACCCGAACGGCGTACCCAGCGCTCCCAAGGCCATGCTGGTAAAGGAAAAGGGCCGCTCATCACCCAACCGCAGCAAGTTTACAAACCTTCTTGGCATGGTCTACTACGCTCAATGGGAGAAAATCCTCGAAACCAGGAATACAGGCGGGTATTGGTCCCTATATCGATACCTGGCCCAAAACATCGTATCGACGGACCTGAAACAAAAGGAAAGGGCGCTCGAACGGGCCACCTTCCACCTGAGATTGCTTGTCCTGCTTACCGCGCTGCTTCCGCCTGCCCTCAACAAGGATTGGGACCTCTATCGGCTGCTGAACGGCCTGGCAAGTTATTTGATCGAGCTCGAAAAAAGCGGCCTGAATCTGAGAAAAACCATGCGCAAGCCTGGCCTGACTTATTCAGACCTGTTTAACCTGACACTATCCTTGATCGACAAATGCGTCTTTACCACATATCACTATGGGGCTGATCGTCTCTACCTGGAGATCAAGTCCCTGGTCGGAGACCTGATCACATATCGCGACTGCATGTCCACCCTGGAATCGAGCAACCTGACCTTGAATGCCGCCATGGGGGATGTATTCTCATTCGACCCCTACCACATGTATGGGCAAAAAGGCGCCACGAGCAAGCCGATCAAACAATTGGAAAGGGTGTGGGAAAGGGCAAAAAACCAGATCAACAAGGGACAACTGGCCGAAGTGGCCGACGGCTTTTATACCTTCGGCAACGAAATGATCTCCCTGGCCGATAAACTCCCAGAAGGTCCAAGGGCAAAATCGGAGGCGCTCCTGATCATGGCAACTGCCTTCACGGTATCCGCCGCCTTTGCATCCCATTTTGTAAAAGAGAATCCCGAGAGGTTCTCGCAAGCCATGAAGAAACTCATCCATGTTTTGGTGAATTATATTGACCAGAGATATGCAGCCCGCCGCCTGGCGTCTCTCAACAACCTCCAATAGGCGGTTTGCGCTTGCAGCTTGATGGATTTCATCTGCATGGTAAAGAAGACCTCTGAGCCGAATTTTGACCCAAATAGCCGACAAGCCAATGCACGACAGGCTGGCCGACAACCTTTTTGGGGACACAGATTATATGGAGCGCACGGATTTTTGGTTTTCCGTGTTCTCCCGTGAAATCAGTGCAATCCGTGTGCGGGTTTGGCGGCGCGCAGTGAGGTTTAACCTTGTTTGGACAAAAATAAGGTCGGGGGCCTTTCCATGAGGGGAGTATCTCCCGATATTTTTGTTAACAGACTGAAAGGTGACTTCCTTAAAAAATCCTGTATAGTTGGTTATAGCGTGGGATATGCAAGCCAGGCCAATCTCCCACCTGTAAGAAGCTTCTTGTCCCAATATTGACAGCCAAAGGAGGATTAACTGGAAAAGAAGATTCGTCCCTCTGCACCACTCAGGGTCCTGCATGGGCCCAGGCAGTCTGAAGAGGAAACAAGCGTGGCGCACGGCCATGCGGACTGCTGTCCTGATCATCTGTAACACAATCCAGAGTCTTCTGCGCCGCAGAAGCAGGTGAGGATGCAACCATCCCCGCCTTCTTAAACCGTACCTGTTTGCAAAATGGAGGTATGTAATGGCAAAACTTTTGAACGCGATCGTCAAGTATGGACCCAGGCTCGAACTCAACCCCACCGTCCAGCTCGATAAAGTGGCCGAACTGATGGCCATGCGCACTGGATTGCACAAGTCGCAGGTGATGATGGTGCTGCAAGAGCAGAGCGAGACCATCCTGTTCTTCACCAAAGGCGGCACGTCCGTCAAACTGCCTGGCATCGGCATTTTCTCGCCCAGCATCGAGCGTGATGGCAACATCAATATCAACTTCCGCGCGGATTCGGAATTGAAGGTCGGCATTAACACCACCAACACCTACGAGGGTGAGATCCTCAACCGCGACCATATCGGCTGGACCGATCAGCAATATAAGGAACAATGGGACAAGGATAATCCGAGCGACCCGCTGAACCTGTAATCTCTCTTGAATCCCTGCCTGCCGCCTGAAGGAGTCCTTCGGGCGGCTTTTTTATGCCAGGGAGTATTTTTGGAATTGAAGGGCTCAAATTTGTATTTGAACCAATCCAATGGTTGGTTTGATAAGCTTAAAATCTTTTTTGATTGGTTCGAATTTTGGTTTGAACGGTTCAAACACTGAAAATAATTCCCCAAGTTGCCGCGATGCTTTATCGCATCCTGCCGAGGGGTTTCTATGGCTGTCGCAGAGGCCCTTCGGCGCGGCAAATGGACTCCCACATGGGCAACGCGGAGCAGTGCAGACAGAGAGACATAAACTAGACTTTGAG
>CALLJA010000322.1 GCA_938008865.1 uncultured Anaerolineales bacterium | reverse complement strand
TTGGAACTCTTTTCTTCAACCGATAAAGCCTTTAGATAATGTCAGGAGAATAACAAATGAGAAAAGTTGTTTTTGCAATCAACATCACAATAGACGGCTACTGCGGTCACGAGTCGGGGATCGCCGACGACGAATTGCATGCGCACTTTACCGGGCTCTTGCGCGATTCAGACGTTGAAATTTTCGGACGCAACACCTATCAACTGATGTACCCGTACTGGCACGATGTCGCAGTAAACCAATCGGAAACGGAAGTAATCAACGAATTCGCACGCACATTCGATGCGATGCCAAAGATCGTCTTTTCAACGACGCTGAAAAGTGTCGAGTGGAACAACACAATACTTCTGCGCTCAAACCTTCAAGAAGAAATTCTGAAGTTGAAACAACAGCCAGGAAAAAATATATCCATTGGCGCGCTGAGCATTGCATCGCAAGTTGCACAATGGAATCTTATCGACGAGTACCACTTTGTTGTTCACCCAGTCATTGCGGGAGAGGGTCCCCGCTTGTTCGAATCGGGCGGACAGCACTCCCTGGAACTCATCGATTCAAAAGTGTTTCGCTCCGGGGCAATAGCGCTGCATTATAAAAATATTCGCCAATAAAAGCCGCCCACCGATTAACCGCAGTATCAAGGGCCAAGCAGGAAAACGGGGCAAACGGCGAGTAATACAGTAGAATCGAAACCTCCGAAGTCTTCAAGACTTCGGAGGTCTGAATATCCCAGGAGTTTTCTCATCCATGTACACTTTAAAGATCGGGAACAAAACCATTTCCATTCAGGACGGTCAGACCGTCCGTGTGGAGGGTCTTTATCATAACCCTGAGATCACGCTGATCGTCGAACCCTACAACCTGTTTTCCTGCGATGACGTCCGCTTCAAATATCCGCGGGAGTTCATCTACGAAGCCGACCTGGAACAGGCTCACGTCAAGAGTTGGACGCTCTCCGGGAACGATTGCAAGCTCATGTACTTTGCCTTCGATGTTCCCATTCAAATCAGTGATTTTCTCGACAGCATGCTCGAACGCTATGGCCGCCAGAATTGCACGGTCACAGACGCTGCGCCGCTCACGCTCGGTCAGGTGATATCAACCGGGACCGCCATCCATACCACCCTGGCGGGCGTGAAACTCGCGATCGATGTTTACCAGGTCCCTCCCAGCGCCAGCGGGACATCCATGAAATTGCTGGTGATACAGGATTGCATCGACTCCCTCGGCGGCCGGTCGACGGAAGGAACGCGCGCGATCCAACTCCTCGAACAATCTTTTCTTCTTGAATCCTGACGCCTTCGCCAACCCCACCCTGCATTCACAGACACGAATACCCACTATCGCGCTGCTCGGTTCTTGGAATTGCCGTAATTAGCGCAGCCCTTGTCCGCTCAGCGCCCGATTGGGGAGTTGCTGCTTTAGGCGCTGCCGTGATCGTGTGGCAACCCCTTGCGCCTCGCTTCCCCTGGGGCAGGGCATAAACGTCCGTGGCCCGCCTGGCATGGGTTTTGCGGGGGATGTAATCCGTTCCTCCGCGTGCTATGATGGATTGGGGATGGTCGCGCGAAAGGATGTGCAGGATGAGGTCCAGGATCCTTTGTCGGTTTGTGCTTTGGCTGGCGGCCTGGGGAATGCTGGCGGGCTGCGCCTCGCAGGGTGAGACGGCCACTGTCGGGGCGGCTGCCGTCCCTGCGCCGATACGGGCGGCGCAGGAGCAGGTCCTCGCATACGTGACCTCGTCGACGCGGCTGGCAGATGTGCCCGCTGTGGACGAGTGGCTGGCGGACGAGGACATACCGCCCGATGGTTCGTACCGCTTCCAAAGCGGAGACTGGCGCATGCTGGTCTGGTCTGCGGTGGACAGGAACGGGCACCGCAAGGTATTGATCCTCGACCAGGCGCGCGGGGCTTTCTGGTGCGGTTACGTGGCCCCCGACGGCTCGGTGGTGGATACGGCCTTGCTGCGGTAGCGCGGCATGAGCACGACCCGTGCGCCGTGCAGGAACACGAACAGCCAGCAGACCGCTGCGATCTGCAGGGGAATCCAGCCGCCCAGGGTAAAGCGCCAGTTCGAGAGCGCCAGAGCGGCGGGGACGAAGATGCGGGTCAGCACGATCAGGGTCAGGGCCGTCCAGGCGCGGGCGGGGCGGCGGACCAGGCTCAGGGTCAGGGCGGCCAGGCAGGCCAGCACCCATCGAAAGGCGGCGGGATATTTTTCCCTGACCGCCGCGTTGACCGTCCGCTGGAGGCCGATCAGCGCGGGCAGGTTCACGTTTTCCGCATCGAAGAATTGGGCCTTGATCGGGTTGGTCCAGGCGGGCTCGCCGGGCAGCGCGTAGGTCACGCTGTGGGTGATCTCGGGACGCAGGCAGTTGGCGGCCTTGAGCAGGAATAGTTTGAGCGTGAGCTGCCCGTCTTTGCGGAGCGCGTCGAGGGCGGCGTCTTGCAAGAGTTGGTAACTTTCGAGGTCCGAGTAGCCCGCCCTGGTCAGGCTGGGGAGCACCTCCAGGCTGGTGGCGGCGCCCGTCTTGTCGGAGATGTCGGCGGGATATTCCTGCAGCGCCGCCTGAATCTTTTGCATGGCAGGCGAGGCGGGGTCTGAGAAGGAGAGTTTGCTGGCATCGCCGTAATACACCCAACCGTCGTAGAGCGCGATGCCCGGGTGGTTGCCCAGGCTGTAGATGCCGTATACCTTGTGGACGTGGCCCATCCAGGCCAGGATGGGCAGGGTTGCAAGGGCGGCCATCAGGCCGAGGATCAGCGCCTGGCGCATCAGGCGCGGTGCGTCGGGATTGCGCATCCAGGCGGCCTTCAGCCAGTCGTAAAGAGGCGAGACCAACAGCCAGGCGGCCGCCAGCCCGAACAGGATCAGGTTCTCCGAGCGCAGCAACACCGTCAGCGCGGCCGCCAGAAGGGCCGAGAACTGATTCAGGCGCGTGGGCCGCTCGAACGCCCCCAGCAGCAGCGTGGATGTCAGCAGCACCGCGAACAGATTGAGCAGGTCGGACATGATGAAATTGGAATACACGTACAGGTCGGGCGTCAGCACGGCCAGCAGGCCGCCCGCGAAGGCCAGCGACCTGCGCCTGCCCAGTTGCCATCCCAGACGATAACTGACGGGAATGCAGGCCAGCGCCACCAATTTGAGCAGCACCTTCATACCCCACGGGCTGCGTCCAAAGGCCCACAACACGGGCGCGAACAGGAAGGTGGTGACGGGTCCGCGAAAGACCGAGACGCCGTCCAGGTTGCCGTACGCCAGCCAGTGGACCGCGCCCTGCAAATAGGTGGGACTATCGGCGTCCAGGATGAGCGGCGTGGCGAGGAAGTTCAGCCCGTGCAGCAGGATCCCCAGCCCCAGCAGGATCCCCAGCCCCAGGCGATGACTCGGGAACTTCTCCGCCGAGGGCGGGTCGGCCGCGCTGCGCTCCCCGGCCTCCTGCACCGTCAGCAGGGCCAGCGTCAGCGCGCTGAAGGCCAGCAAATCCACCAGGAACAGGAAGGGCAGGAAGATTTCATTAGGCAGGCCGCGGTAGCGCGTGGAGAATTCCAGCGCCAGGTTGCCCGCCTCGGCGCTGTCCAGGTTGGCCTGGGCGCGCTGCCCTTCGAAGTCCACCCGCAGCGCCCCGCTCCCGGGCGCGGAGGCCAGCAGCAGGCTGACGGGCGCGGCAATCACGCGCCGAAACGAAACCGTCAACGGGCGCGAGTCGGCGCGGGCGGCCAACCCGTTTTCGTCCACCTGCCAGCCGCCTTCACGCGCGGCCTGTTCGAGCGGCACCACGCTCCTGCCCGCTTTTAGTTCGACCACGCGGACCGACTGCCCCCGCCCAAGGACGGGCGTGAGGGTCATTGTCTGATAGACGGCGGGCAGGCTCCAGACCTGCCAGGCGAGAAACGCGCCGACCAGCGCGGCCAGCAGCGCCAGTACAAACATCCGCCGCCGCGCAATGCGCCGCGCGTGGGGCAGCAAGCGCGTCAGCGCCAGAGAACTTGTCCACGTCAATGCAGGCAGTCCCAGCGCCAGCATGCCCAACAGGGACAACGCGGGGCGTTCCCAGAATCTCAACAGGTGGTGGGCGGCGCTCAAAAAGAACGCCCCGCCGAGCGTGAGCGATGGGAGCGGGTACAGGAGCCTGGTTGAAAAATTCTTCATGCGGTAGATGGCCCAAGTATAGGGCAAAATCTGCACGCGTCAATGCGGGTGAAAAACGGGGTATACTCGCGGCCGATGTCCCTCATTGTCGAATTCCACTGCCACACCATTGCCTCGAAGGATTCGCTCACCCGCCCCGTTGACCTGGTGGCGGCGGCGCGCCGCAAGGGGCTGGACCGTGTCATCGTGACCGACCATAACACGGTCGCGGGCGCGCGCGCGGCCCAGGCCCTGGACCCTGAGCGGATCATCGTGGGCGAGGAGATTCTCACCACTCAGGGCGAGATCCTGGCCGCCTTTGTGACCGAGGAGGTGCCGCCCTTCCTGACGCCGCAGGAGACCATCCGCCGCCTGCGCTACCAGAACGCCTTCATTAGTGTCTCGCACCCGTACGATTTGCAGCGTCACGGCTGGACGGAGCCGCAGCTGCTGGAGATCCTGCCGCTGGTGGACGCCATCGAGGTGTTCAACTCGCGCTGCATGAACCCCGTTCGCAACCGTCAGGCGCGGGAGTTTGCCAAGGCGCACGATGTGGCGGGCACCGTCGGCTCGGACGAGCATGCCCTCTTCGAGTTGGGGCGTTCCGTCCTCGTGCTGGAGCCGTTCGAGGGTCCAGACGGGCTGCGGCGGGTCATTCGCGGCGGACAGCCGCGCGTGCGCTGGTCGCCGCCCTGGGTCCACCTCACGTCGCGTTATGCCAGCCTGCGCAAGAAGCTCAAATTTGGACTTGACATGACTTTTTAGGCGTGATAACCTTGCCCCCGTCGTGCCCGAGCACCTGTGAAAGTGCCAGTGCCCGGGCGAATTTTATTTCCAGCAGGAGAAAAGCAAGATGTCAGACCGTTTCGTTGGAACCGTCAAGTGGTTCAATGCGACCAAGGGCTACGGCTTCATTGGGCGCGATGGTGGTGAGGATGTTTTCGTCCACTACACCGCGATCCAGACCGATGGCTACCGCAAGTTGGAAGCCGAGCAGAAAGTGGAGTTCTCCGTCGAGGACGGCCCCAAAGGCCTGCAGGCCGCCAACGTGGTTCCGCTCTCGTAAGACTGCAAGGTTTTGCGAACAGACAGGGTTGTCGTGAGACAACCCTGTTTTTATTTTGTAAACTTCCAGCAGGGAAAATGGGTCTATAATTTTTTCATGCGAGCCGTAACTTTTATCTGTGGCGGGCGACTATTTCTTCGGAGGCGCAGGTGTCTTTCATTAATCCATTTAAGAGCGATATAAAACGACGCACGGTGTTGACCTCGGGACAGGTGGTGCCCGAGCCGTCCCGCTGTGTGCAGTGCGGGATTTGTTCCTACAACTGTCCCATCGGGATCGACGTCCGCGCCCATGCCTGGCGTAACGAACCTGTCAAGCACAGCGAATGCCTGACCTGCGGTGAGTGCGTGGCGCGCTGTCCGCGCGGAGTGTTACGTTTTGCCCAGACCGATCTGTTCGAGGGGAGGGGCGCATGAGGTACGTCATCATCGGCTCGGGTGTGGCGGGCATGGCCGCCGTGGAGGCCATCCGCTCGGTGGATGGGGCGGGCGAGGTTGTGATGGTCAGCGAGGACCCGCACGGCTACTATTCGCGTCCGGGCCTAGCCTACTTTCTGACGGGGGAACTGCCCGATAAAGCGCTCTACTTGCGTTCTCGCGAGGACGCCAGGAAACTAAAATTGACCTTCCTCAACGCGCGCGTTACGCGCATCCTGCGCACGGAGCGCGCCCTCGAACTGGATGGAGGCAAATCGCGGCTGGCCTACGACAAACTGCTGATCGCCGTCGGCGCGCAGGCTATGCCGCTACAAGTACCAGGCGCGAATCTACAAGGCGTGGTCAAACTGGATCACATGAACGACGCCAGGTCCATCCTCAACCTGGCAAAGCGCGGGCGGACGGC
>CALLJA010000321.1 GCA_938008865.1 uncultured Anaerolineales bacterium | reverse complement strand
GCGGCGCGGTCGGACAGGCTCTTACTGGACGGTACATGATTAACGGTTGGTACGATAACATTCTGGCGGGGATCCAGACTCTTAACCAGATCCTGACGGCGGGCATCGCCATCACGGCCTTTTCCCTTTTCCTGTACGCTCTTTCATTCAACCTGCGTGATCGAGTGGCGCGTTCGTTTGCCATTATCTTGCTGTGCGTGGTGGTCGTGTTCACCGCCGAGGCCCTGCAGGACGGCACCGTCCCGCCTTGGGGCATCGACCTGCTTCTGCGCCTGCAATGGATCGGCATCGTCTTCCTGCCCGCCGCCTACCTGCACCTCTCGGACGCCGTGCTGGTGACGGCGGGCCGTCCTTCGCGCGGACGCCGCCGACTGGCGGTGCGCGGCATGTACGGCATCTCGGCCGCCTTCCTGCTGTTGCTGGCGCTGGGATTTTTGCTGGGCGACCTCGTCCCGAACGGGCAGCCCGCTCCGCACCTGGCCCGTACGCTCTGGACGGAGATCTTCACTCTTTACTATGTCGCCGCGATGGTCTGGGCGGGTGTGAACTTTGCCCGCGCCTACCAGCGTATGCTCACCCGTTCGGGCCGCCGCCGCATGTTGTACCTGATGGCGGGCGCCACCGCCCCCGCGTTGGGGTCCTACCCGTATTTGATGTTCGGTTCCTCCACGGCGGCGGGATATCCACTCCTGTTCTGGGGCATGGCCCTGGTCATCAACATCCTCGTGGCGGGACTGGTGATCGTAATGGCCTACGCCGTGGCCTTTTTCGGCGTTTCGTGGCCCGACCGTGTGGTCAAGAGCCGCCTGTTCAAATGGATCATGCGCGGTCCCGTGACCGCCTCTGCCGCCCTCGGCCTGATGACCATCGTCCGCCGCGGCGGTGAGCTCTTTGGCGGGTTGTCCTATAACGCCTTCGTCCCGCTGACGGTGGTGGTGACGGTCCTGCTGCTGGAACATCTCATCACGCTGGTCTCCCCGCTGTGGGAGCGCTGGCTGTTCTTTGGCGGCGACCGCGCCGAGTTGGAACTGCTCCAGAACGTGGAACAGCGTCTGCTCACCCAAGGCGATCTCCAACAATTCTTGGAGGCCGTGCTGGCAGCGGTGCGCGACCACCTGCAATCGCCTTCGGCCTTCATTGCCGCCCTGGATGGCGATGGGCTTTCGTTGATTGTGATGGCAGGCAGGCGCAACCTGCTCGATCAGTCTGCGTTGCCCGAGGCCCTCACCCGTGTGGGCGACGGCCTGAAGATGCGCCAGGAATTCCTGTGGGGTAATTACTGGGTGCTGCCGTTGCACCAGCGCAAACACGGCGACATGGACCGCGACGAAACCCCGCCTCTGTTGGGCATTTTGGGCGTGGCGCACCACGGCGAAGGCCAAGCCATGGAAGCCGACCAGCGCGACGCCCTCTGGCTGCTGGCCGACCGCGCCGCCCTGGCGCTCGAAGACCGTCAGTTGCAGCAGCGCGTCTTCCGCTCACTGGAAGACCTCCAGCCGCAGGTCGAGATGATCCAGCGCCTGCGCGCGGCGGGCCGTTACGACAGCGGCGCCAACCTGCTGGCCGATCCCCTGCCTGGCGAGGCAGACCTGGCCAACTGGGTCAAGGACGCGCTCACGCATTACTGGGGTGGCCCCAAACTTACGGGCAGTCCGCTGATGCAGTTGCAGGTGGTGCGCAGCATGGCCGAGGAGTACGACGGCAACTCGTCCAACGCCTTGCGCGCGCTCCTGCGCAAAGCCGTGGACCAGGTCAAGCCCGAGGGCGACCGCCGCTTCACGTCGGAGTGGATCCTGTACAACATCCTGGAAATGAAATTCATCGAAGGCCGTAAAGTCCGCGAAGTGGCCTCGCGCCTTGCCATGTCTGAAGCGGACCTGTATCGGAAACAACGCGTCGCGGTCGAGGCTGTGGCGCGCGCCATCCTCGAGATGGAATCCCAGATCACGGAACAATAGTGGAAGAAGGAGGCCGCATGACAGGCCAACGCAAGCAATTGGAACGCCCGCTTTCCATCCCCGACGAGGGCTGGTGGGATTCGCTCTTGGCAGAGGAGGAGCGCTACGCGCCGCCCCCGCCGATCCGCGCGGCGGCGGTTAAACCGCAGGAATCCAAAGTCGAGGAGTCTGCCGCCAAGCCGTCCGCCGATTGGGTGCAGGTCAAGGACCTGTATTCGAGGGACCAGATCGTGTCCCTGCGGGTGACCGGACACAACCGCGGCGGCCTGCTCGTGGAGGGTGAGGGCCTCTATGGGTTCGTGCCGTTCTCGCATCTGATCGACCTGGCGGGCAAGACTGACACCTCCGACCGCGATGCCCAGTTGGAGGCCTACGTGGGCCGCACCCTGAGCCTCAAAGTCATCGAGTGCGTGCCCGAGGACGGACGGGTGGTCTTTTCGGAGCGCGCCGCTCTGGCCGAGCCAGGCCAGCGGGCCGTGCTGTTCAATGCCATCACGCCCGGACAGCGCATTATGGGTACCGTTACGAACATCACCGATTTCGGCGTTTTTGTGGACCTGGGCGGGGTCGAGGGCCTGATCCACATCTCCGAACTTTCGTGGGGACGTGTCATCCATCCCAGCCAGATCGTGAACCTCAACCAGAAGCTCGAAGTCCAGGTATTAGATCTGGCCCCCGAGCGTTGCCGCGTGGCGCTCAGCCTCAAGCGCCTGCATCACAACCCGTGGGAGAACGCCGAAGGAGTCTTTCCGGTTGGCGCGGCCATGCCTGCCGTGATCACCAGTGTGGTTTCCTATGGCGCTTTTGCCCGCCTGGACGCGGGCGTCGAAGGCCTAATTCACGCCTCCGAGATCGAGCTTGGCGCAGGTCAGGCGGTAAAGGATGTCCTCAAGGAAGGTCAGCCGGTGCAGGTGCGTATCCTGCACGTGGACGCTCCGCGCCAGCGCATGGGCTTGAGCCTGCGGCTGTAACATAACATGAGTTCCCCTGCCCGCTCCCCGCGACGCTTCGAAGAAGCCGAGCCGCCAGCCTCAGACTGGCTCGACCGCCTGGCGTGGTTCTATCAACGTTACGGTCACTACGTCCGCGATTTCACCGGGCTGGCGCTGATTGTGCTGGCCCTTACTTCGGTGATCGCACTGCTGGGCGGTACGCGGGGCTGGTTTATCTCGAACTGGGCGGGCCTGCTTTCCACATGGCTGGGCTGGGGCGCTTTCTTCGTCTCCATCGCCATCGGATTTTTAGGTTTCACGCTGATCAATCGCACGGTTCGCTCCATCAGTGTGGGCCGTGTGATCTGGCTGAATCTGGCCGCGGTCTTGAGTCTGCCCTTGCTGTCTATCCTGGGCGGAAATTCGCTGCCGTTGGCCGAAAGCGGCGCATATGGCGGACGTGTGGGCTGGGGTGTCGCCGCCTTCCTCTTCAAGGTCATTACCCCCGTGGGCGGGACTCTGATTCTGGCTGCCGTTTGGCTTTTGGCTACGGTCAGCGGCTTCGGCGTGTGGGCCTATGTCGAACGCTGGCTGCGGCATCTTGCGGGAGAGGCGCCTGCCCCGACCGAAACGCTGGCCGAGTCCGCGTCTGCGTCGGTGGAAGAGGAGATGAAGGCTGAGGAGCCTGAAAAGAAGCCGTCTCCCAAAAAGAAGCAGACTCCGCTGCCGCCCGAATTCCGCACCTCGCTGCGCGCGCCCGAGAAGAAGGACGAGAAACCCGTCAAGGCGCCCCCGCGCGACGAAACCCTGCCGCCCCTGCACATTTTGCTGGCCGACCAGGCCGTCCGCGCCGATGAGCGCACCATCAACCAGACCGCGGGCCTGATCATGAAGACCCTGTCCGAGTTCGGCATCCCCGCCACGGTCATCGGCTATCGCGTGGGGCCGTCGGTGACGCAGTTTGCCGTCCAGCCTGGGTTCATCAAAAAGGGCAACAATCCCAGCGAAGAAGACGCGCAGTTGATGAAGGTCCGTGTGGCGCAGATCGCCTCGCTCGAAAAAGACCTGACCCTGGCGCTTTCCGCCGAACGTTTGCGCATCGAGGCGCCCGTGCCTGGCAAGCCCTACGTGGGCATCGAAGTGCCGAACGCGCGCTCGGCGGTGGTGCGGATGCGTCCGCTGCTCGAAAGCGAAAATTTCCACAAGGTTGGCGCGCCGCTGGCCATTGCCCTCGGGCGCGACGTTTCGGGCCAGCCGCTCGTGGCTGACCTGGCGCGGATGCCGCACATGCTGGTGGCGGGGTCCACAGGCTCGGGCAAGTCCGTGTTCATTACTGCCCTGGCGGCCTGCCTGGCCATGAACAACACGCCCGAGGAATTGCGTCTGGTGATGATCGACGCCAAGATGGTCGAATTGTTGCGCTTCAACGGTCTGCCGCACCTGTACGGCAAGGTCGAGACCAACGTCGAGCGCATCCTGGGCGTGTTGCGCTGGGTGGTGGTGGAGATGGAACACCGCTATCGTCTGCTGGAAGCCAGCCACTCGCGCGACCTGGCCTCCTACAACCGCAAGCAGACCCACAAGAACAGCGGACAACCCCTGCCGCGCATCGTGGTCATCATCGACGAACTGGCCGACCTGATGATGTCGGCTCCCGACCAGACCGAGCACAACCTGGTGCGCCTGGCGCAGATGGCGCGCGCTACGGGCATCCACCTGGTGGTGGCCACCCAGCGTCCCAGCACCGACGTGGTCACGGGCCTGATCAAAGCCAACTTCCCCGCGCGCCTGGCCTTTGCAGTGGCCTCGGGTGTCGACAGCCGCGTCATCCTCGACACGACGGGCGCCGAATCCCTGCTGGGGCGCGGCGACATGCTCTTCCTCAACCCCGAGGTGGGCAGCCCCATGCGCGCACAGGGCGCGCTCATTACCGACATGGAGATCGAGCGCATCATCGCTCACTGGCAAAAGGTCAGCGACCTGCCCGCCGAGGATGTACCGCCGTGGGAGAAACTGCTGACCGAGCCCGAAGACGATGAGGACGGCGACCTGATCGAGAAGGCCACGTCCATCGTGCGCTCCACACAGCGGGCCTCAGCCTCGCTGTTGCAGCGGCGGCTGCGCATCGGTTACCCGCGCGCGGCCCGCCTGCTCGACCAGCTCGAGGACCTGGGTGTGGTCGGTCCCTCGCAGGGCGGCGGACGCGAGCGCGATGTGCTGGTCAGCGAGACGGATGAAGACCTCGAAAACGGGGCATCTTGAATCAGGCCATCTCGAGTTTTTCGAGTATGATTGCCGAATTACCTCTGAAAGGATAAGCACGGTGGCAGAGACATCCACTGCAAAATTGACGTTTACCGACCGCCTGCGGGTCTGGTTTAAATGGCTCCTCGATCCCGTGGGCGGATTTTTGAACCGTATCGGCCTGACGCCCAACACGATGACCATCCTCGGGCTGGCAGGCAATGCCGTCGGCGCGTATTTTCTCGCGCGCGGCCAGATGACCACGGGCGGGCTGTTCGTGCTGTTGATGACGCCCATCGACGCGCTGGATGGCACGATGGCGCGCCTGCGCGGCGAACCCAGCGACTGGGGCGCCTTTGTCGATTCGGTCAGTGACCGCTACTCCGAGTTGATCATCCTGGGCGGCGTGTTGTACCATTTTTTGGATGTCGGCAACACCCTGGGTGCGATGCTGACCTTCCTGGCGGCGGCGGGTTCGGTGCTGGTCTCCTATGTCAAGGCCCGCGCTGAGTCCCTGCGCTTTGAGGCCAAGGGCGGCATCCTCACCCGCGTGGAGCGCTACCTGGTGTTGGCTCCGCTGCTGGTCTTCAACCAGCCTTTGCTGGCAGTCGGCATCATCGCCGTGCTGGCTAACGTCACGGCTTTCCAGCGCATTGGCTTGGTGAGGGTACAGGGACACGCGCGGATGCAGCAAAATCGGGACAAGAAGGCATGATCGACGGTTTCTACATCGGCACCTTTTTTGTCCATTTCTACGGCATTATCCTGATGTCGGGTGCGCTAGCTGGTGGATGGCTGGCTTCGCGCGAGGCGAAGCGGCGTGGTCACGACCCCGACATCATCTGGGATTTGTTGATCTACCTGATCATTGGCGGCGTGATCGGCGCGCGGCTGTGGCACGTCTTTACGCCTGCTGAAAGCGCCCTGGTGATGGACCCTGCCACGGGGCAGTTGGTCAACCCGTACTTTGCGGGCGGTTCCATCCATATCGTGGATATTCTCAACGTGCGCAGCGGTGGGCTGGGCATCCCGGGCGCGGTCATTGGCGGGGCGCTGGCGCTCTTTCTGTACACGCGCAAGCATGGGCTGGATTTCCTCGAATGGGCCGACATTGCCGCCCCCAGCCTCGCGCTGGGACAGGCCATCGGCCGCTTCGGCAACTTCTTCAACCAAGAGTTATACGGCGCACCCACCGACCTGCCATGGAAGTTGTACATTGACCCCAGTCACCGCCATCCTGCCTTTGCCAGCGTGGAATACTATCATCCGCTGTTTGCATACGAGGCGATCTTCAACCTGCTCAATTTGTTCCTGCTGATGTGGGTGACCCGTAAGTACGAAGGCCGTAGCAAAAAAGGCGATATCCTGCTCATCTACCTGATCTTTTATCCTGTGGTGCGTTTCTCGCTGGAATTCCTGCGCCTCGACCCCGCGATGGTCGGCAGCATCAACATCAACCAGACCTTCATGGCGGTCATCGCCATTTTCGCCGCCGCGACGCTGGTCTGGCGTCATCGCACGCGGCCTGTCCCAACTGACAAAACTGACAGCTTTTAAGCGCCTGTTCCGCCGCATTAAGCGGTAAGATAGTCCTCTGCAAACACAACAAAGCAGCGAGAGGACTCTTGTCTGGTTGACGGGGGATGCCCCCGCCAGTATTCTGGGATAAACGCGATGATAGAAACCAACGACCTAAGCAAACAATTTCACGATTTCTGGGCCGTCGAGGGCGTAACCATCAACGTCCAGCCTGGGCAGATCCTGGCCTTTCTCGGCCAGAACGGCGCGGGCAAGACCACCACTGTCCGCATGTTGACGGCTTTGTTGCAGCCGACGCGCGGCTGGGCCAGGGTGGCGGGCTACGACGTGTCCACGCACGGCAACGAGGTGCGCGCCTCGGTCGGCGTGTTGACCGAGCAGCACGGCCTGTACATGCGCATGAATGCGCTCGAATATCTTGATTTCTTCGGGGAAGTCTATACACTCAACGCCGAGGCCCGCAGAACCCGTAGCGAATACCTGCTCGATTACTTTGGCCTGTCCTACGCGGCCAAACGCCGTATCGGGGAATATTCCAAGGGCATGCGCCAGAAATTGGCCCTGGCTCGCGCGCTGATCCACGAACCTCCTGTGTTGCTGCTCGACGAGCCCACCTCCGCCATGGACCCCGAGTCGGCGCGGCTGGTGCGCGATGAGATTGCGCGGCTGAAATCCTCGCAGCGTTCGATCGTCATTTGCACGCACAACTTGGCCGAGGCCGAAGCATTGGCCGACATCGTGGCCATCATCTATCGCGGGCGCATCCTCATGCAGGGCACGCTCGATGAACTCAAGCAGGATATCCTCGGGCCTGCTGAGTATGAGGCATGCCTGTCCGAGGCGTGGACTCCCAACGGGCTGGACCTGCCCGAGGGCGTCAGCATGAGGCAAATGGACGGGACCCGCCTGCGGTTCCAGGTGAGCCAGCCGCGTGAGGCGAATCCGCGCCTGGTGCATGCCCTCTCGGCCGGCCGCGCGCCCGTGGTCGCCTTCCAGGAAGTGCCGCGTACGCTGGAGCAGGCCTATCTTAAGGTCATGGCGGAAGCCCAGGGAGGGACGTATGCTGGCTAACTTGAAACCCATCTGGATCGTGGCCGGGCGCGAACTGCGCGACCAACTGCGTGACTGGCGCGTGCTCTTCCCGCTGGTAGTGCTGACGACCGCCTTCCCGTTCCTGATGATGGTCATGGCGCGCGGCGTGATCGATTTCATCAACCAATATGGTGCGGACCTGGTGATCGACGCGCTCGTGCCGTTCTCCATTTTGCTGATCGGGTTCTTCCCGAACACGGTCTCACTGGTGGTGGCGCTGGAGACCTTCGTGGGCGAAAAAGAACGCGGCACCATCGAGCCGCTGCTCAGTTCGCCGATGAAGGACTGGCAGATCTATTTGGGCAAACTGCTGGTGGGCGTGCTGACCCCGCTGCTTGCCAGTTTCCTGGCGATTGCCGTGTACCTCGTGATGGTCTCGCGCCTCGACCTGACCATGCCTTCGGCGGGCATGGTGGCTCAACTGATTATCCTGACCACGGGCCACGCCATCCTGATGGTGAGCGGCGCGATCGTCATCTCGGTCCAGTCCACCTCGGTCAAGGCTGCCAACCTGCTGGCCTCGTTCATCATCATCCCCGTGGCCTTCCTGGTGCAGGGCGAAAGCATCCTGCTTTTCTGGGGCAACGGCAGGATTTTGTGGGTGGCCCTGGTAGGCGTGATCATTCTGGCCAGCCTGTTCGTGCGCATGGGCATTGCCCACTTCCAGCGCGAATACCTGCTGGGGCGCGAGATCGACACGCTCAACCTCCGCTGGATGTGGGTCACGTTCTGGCGCAGTTTCATGGACGGCAGTCATTCGTTCGTCGAGTGGTATCGCATCGCGGTGGCTGCCACCCTGCGGCGGCTGGCCCTGCCGACCCTGATCATGTTCCTGATGCTGCTGGCAGGCGGCTGGATGGGCTATCAGCAGGTGACAGTCAACGCTCCGAACCTGTTCTCGGGGACCGACATTACCACCATTGACGACCTGCGCGAGACTGTCTCTGACATGCCTGTGACCAATGGCCTGAACGGCGGAAACGGCATCTCCGCGCCGTTCATTTTTCTGAACAACCTGCGTGCCACCGCGACCATCTTCGTCCTTGGAATGGCGACCTTCGGTGTG
>CALLJA010000320.1 GCA_938008865.1 uncultured Anaerolineales bacterium | reverse complement strand
CGCGCGGAAAAATCATCCTGTCCGATTTCAATCCAGCCGTAGGACTCTGTTCATGTGGCAATATGGAAGAAGATAAAAGCCCGTTAATCTGCCAATTTACCAAAAATTAACCCAAAATCCATCTTCTTTTCGCTTGCCTTACAAAATCTTTAATTGTATGATTGAAGCAGTTGGCACACACGTCTTACTGTCGCGGAGAAAACTCACATGTCGAAAATCTTAATCGTGGATGACGATAAGGAAACCACCAATTTATTGGAACGTATCGTCTCGATGAAGGGACACCAGCCGACGTCGGTAAATAGCAGCCTGCTGGCAGTCGAGGTGGCGCATACCGTCCTTCCCGATGTGGTCCTGATGGATATCCTGATGCCCGAGATCAACGGCATCCAGTTGTGTAAGATCTTCAAATCCATTCCCACCCTCAAGAGCATTCCGATCATCATCGTCTCGGCCCTCAACGATGCGGGCAGCAAACGGGACACCCTCAACGCGGGCGCGTCCGAATTCGTGTCGAAGCCCGTCAACCCGGATACGCTCGCTGAAACCATCAAAAATCTGACGTCCGCCGCTTGAGCGGGCAAAGTCAAACAGACGTGACTGCCAGAAAACGCTGCTGGCCCGCTGCGGCGTTTTCTCATTTAACAAGACCAACCGCCGCCCTGGTTTAATACGAAAAGGTCATGTTGTGGACGGTGGAAATCCATACAATTTGGGTCATCGGACTCCCCAAAACGAGGCTGTATGGATATTCTTTCGTCTGTCGGCATCCCCACCCTTTTGGTTTCGATCTTTGCGGTAATCGGCCTGATCCTCGCACTCCCGTCCCTGTCGCGCGCCGTGGTCAGGTCCACGGGGCAGCCCGCCGAGGCGGTCATCCTCGCCAGGCGTACGGGCGCGGGACAAGTCTACGGCGCGAACCAGGCGCTGGTGGCGCAGGAACTGGTGCTGTCGCTGGAGATCCATCCTGCGGCGGGGGCGGCGTACCAGGCTGAGGTCCGCGCAATGGTCAGCCTCACGGACGCGGCGCGGCTGGAGCCAGGCTGCATCGTCCAGGTGCGGATCGCCCGCAACGATCCCAGGCAGGTGGCCGTCCTGCCCGAGACGTCCCGCCCGGGGCCGAACGTCCCCAAACCCAACAAGACCTGACGCCGCGCCCCTCGCAACCGAGGGGCATTCACTTGGGGGGACAGGACAATCATCACCAGCGATACGGGAGGAAAGGGCGTTGCCGCGGCGGGGAAAGGTCACTATAGTGAGACCAAACCCTATTGCAGGCAGGCCGATATGTCGCACAAAACCCTGAAATCTGGCTACACCGAACTGGTGGAGCGTTTGAACCGTTTCCCGCAGGGAGCGCCGCCCTCGGAGAGTCTCTACAAGATCCTGCGCCTGTTGTTCAGCGAACGCGAGGCGGGACTGGTGGCGTTGCTGCCCATCAAACCGTTCACCGCCGAACAGGCCAGCCGCGCCTGGAAGTTGAACCTGGTCGAAACGCGCAAGGTGCTGGATGAACTGTCCAGCCGCGCCATTCTGCTGGACATGGAGCAGCACGGACAGACCACCTACGTGCTGCCGCCGCCGATGGCGGGCTTCTTCGAGTTCTCGCTGATGCGCCTGCGCGGTGACGTGGACCAGCAGGTGTTGAGCGAACTCTTTCACCAATACCTGAACGTGGAAGAGGAATTCATCCGCGCGTTGTTCGTCAACGGGGAGACCCAGCTCGGGCGGACCTTCGTCCAGGAGCCGATGCTTTCAGAGGACAACGCCCTGCACGTGTTGGATTACGAGCGCGCCAGCGAGGTCATCCAGACGGCCCAATATCGCGGGGTTGGGATGTGCTACTGCCGCCATAAAATGAGTCACCTCGACCGCGCCTGCTCCGCCCCGATGGACATCTGCATGACTTTTAGCGGGACCGCCCAATCGCTGACCCGCCACGGCTATGCGCGCGCCATCGACGCCAAGGAGGGGCTGGACTTGTTACAGCAAGCCTACGAGAATGGTCTGGTTCAGTTCGGCGAGAACGTGCGCCAGAACGTCAGTTTCATCTGCAACTGCTGCGGGTGCTGCTGCGAAGCCATGACCGCTGCGCGCAGGTTCGGGGTCATGAACCCGATCCACACCACCAACTTCCTGCCCGCCATCGATGAAACCTATTGCAACGGCTGCGGCAAGTGCGTCGCCGCCTGCCCTGTGGAAGCCATGAGCCTGGTCTCAGCCAACGACCCACATCACCCGAAGATGAAGAAAGCCAAACTGGACGAGAATGTCTGCCTGGGCTGCGGGGTATGCGTACGCCAATGCGACAAGGGCAGCCTGTCGCTGCGGGAACGCGCCCAGCGCGTGATTACCCCTGTCAATTCGGTGCATCGAGTGGTGATGATGGCGGTCGAGCGCGGCGGACTCGAGGACTTGATCTTCGACAACCGCGTCCTGTGGAATCACCGTGCAATGGCGGCCGTGCTGGGATCCGTGCTGCGCCTGCCGCCTATCCAGCGTGGCCTGGCCAGCCAGCAGGTCAAGTCACGCTATCTGGAATATCTCATCACCCGCTTCGCAAGTTAATCGCCATCTGAAGAATCCCATCGCAAAGGCGTGGAGGGTTTCACAAACTCCGCGATCTCGGCGGTTCAAAATCACCTGCCTGTCACTTTTCTTCGGTACAATCGGGATCATGCCCATCTCCCCCATTTACTCCAGGACCATTCAGATTCCCGCCTCGGCCATCGACGAGAACGGACATGTCAACAACGTCACCTACGTGCAGTGGATGCAGGACATCGCGGTCGAACATTACGCCGCGATCGGCGGCATCCAGGCCCAGGGTCCAGACGCGACCTGGGTGGTGCGTGAACATAAGATCGAATACCTGCTGCCTGCCTTCGAGAGCGAGGAGATCGAGATCCGCACCTGGGTGGAGGACATCCGCCGCGTGCGTTCGCTGCGCAAGTATGAGTTTGTGCGGAAAGGCGATGGGAAGGTTTTAGTCAAAGGCGAGACAGACTGGGTCTTCGTGGATGCGAAGACAGGTCGTCCGCTGGCGATCCCCGAGGAAGTGACAAAGGTCTTCGAAAATCCTTCGCCCTGAGCGCATAGCGCGAGGTCCGAAGTCGAAGGACATTTTGTCACAACGACTACATTCCCATCAACTTCTCATACACCTTCAACAATTTCTTCTGTGACTCACGCCAGGTGAACTTCGACAGCGCGCGCTCCGAGGCAGATTGCGCCAAGCGCTGCGACAGCTCGAAGTCGCCCAGCAGGGTCACGGCCTGACGCGCAAGGTCCTCGGGGTCGTTGGGCGAGAAGAGCAGCGCGTCCACGTCTTCGCGGACCAGCTCGCGCACGATGGGCATGTTCGAGGCCAGCAGCGGACGGGCGGCGGCCATGTATTCGAGCACCTTGATCGGGCAGGCGCCCTGCGTCACGTTGCGGTCATTGAGTCCCAGCGGAGCGACGCACAGGTCCGCCTCAGCAATCAACGCGGGGATGTCGTGATGCGGCACCGCAGGCAGAACGGTGACGTGTTCCTCGACGCCCAGTTTACGGATCTGCTTGGTCAGCATCTTGCGCTGACGGGACCGTCCGCGCCCGATGATCTTCAGTTGGACGGGCCGTTTCTCCAGAATCTTCGGCAGGGCCTTGACCACCACGTCCAACCCCTGCCAATCGGCCAGGGTGCCAATGTAGAGCAGCGTGGGGACGCGCCCGTCACGGGCAGGCAGGGGCGTGGGGGAAAAGTCCGAGGGGCTGACCCCGTTCGAGATGACGGTCACCCGCCCACGGTCCAGGCCGAGGGAGGCGATGTAGTCGCGGGTCACGCGCGAGGGGCAGATGATCGCGTCGCTCAGGTGCAGGGTCGCAATCTCCTGTTCCTTGATCTTGGTCAGCAGCGCGGAATCCAGGCCAGGATAGTGGTATTTCAACTCAATGGACGGCAGGCCGTTAACTTCGAAAAGCGTCTTGTAGCCGTGGCGTTTTTTCTGCCCCGCCAGGTGGAAGCCGTCCCACACGTTGCGGTAATGGACCACGTCATATTCAGGATGAATGGCTACATGCGCCGCCACCGCCCCGCCGAAATGCACGGCTCGCGCCAGGAAGTTCTGCGTCAGGTCCTGCGAGACGCGGGTAACGCGCGCGCCCGCGATAGTATCAACGGTGGGTAGAAGCCCGTCGTTGGGCGTGATAAGATGCACGTCGAAATTGGCGTTGACGAGACCGTGGATATTGTGCAAAATATGCGTCGAGGCCCCCTTGGGGCTTGGTACAATATCGAAGGCAGTGTAAAGAACTTTAGGCATCAGTAAATTATAAGACAGGAAGCCAGAGGAGAGAGCATGGAAATCTTGCTATGCGGCGGCGGCATTTTTGTCATCGTCATGCTGGTCATCTTTTTTTATTTGTTGAACACCGCGCGGAAGAAGGCTCCTGCCGCGGGCGCATTCGGGAAAAAGAATTTCGCGCCCGTTTACATTTCCCTGGCCGATAAACCCATGTCCATCCTGCAGGGGATGAACCGCCTGAAAGCCGAGGTGCAACGCACCGAAACCGCGGGCGACAAGTGGCGTTGGATTCCCATGCTAATCTTCTTTGCGGGCATCGGCCTGGCGTTGGTCGACGTGTTGCTGCTCCTGCTGGGTTATTTCTCGCTGGTCTTCACTGCAGGCGGAGTGGTGCTTTGGATCGCCGCCATCGTAATGGCGCGCAGCATCCGCCGCAGCGACTCGCTGGATTTCTCCCCCCGTTACGACAATCTGAAACACATCCTCTACACCCTGCGCGATGACCTGCGGCCTGGTTCCACCTTTCTGGGCCACCTCGACCTGACGGGGTCCATGCTGCCCACCAAGGTGGCGCGCTCGGCCAAGGACACGCAGAACCGCACCACCAACTATTACCGCGACGAGTGGCTGGCGCTCAAGGCCAAGTTGTATGACGGCAACGTGTTGCGCGTGTCGGCGGTGCAGAAATCCAAGAAGCGCGCCTCCTACACCAAGCGCAGCCGCATCAGCGGAAAATACAAACTGAAGCCCGAAAAGTTCAAGGGCAGTGAACAGGACCTGAAGGTGCGCATCGTGGTCAACCCAGAGTTGTACCAGATCGGTACCAAACCCGCCCTGCGCCGCGGGCAGAACGTGGGCAAATACACCATCACCGACTTCAGCACCGAAGGCGGCATCATCAACCTAACCGCCAGTTCCCCCTTCGAGGAAGTGGACCACGAACACATCCTTAACGTCATCCATTCCGCATATTCTCTTTTAGAGCGAAAGGCCGCATAAATGAGCAAAAAGATCATCCCTTTTGTGGTAGCCATTGTGTTGAGTTGTCTCGTCATGGCCGTGGCGGGCGTGTTTTCCTTCAGCGGACTGATCACCGCTGAAAAGTTCGGCGACCGCCTCGTGTGGTCCCAGCCATATAACACAGCCGAAAGCATGAAGGTCATCGACCTGACAGGCGACGGTCAGGATGAACTATTTCTTCAGAACACGGATAACGTCAGCGTGCTGGACGGCGCGGGCAACTCGTTGTGGAGTTTTGGTTACTCCTCACCCAAGACCACCCTTGGCGACGTGAACAAGGACGGCATCGAAGACATCGTCGTGTACTACGTCGGCATAGGCATGTCGGTGGATGTCATCAGCCAGGGCCAGGTCCAGCCCCTGGCGCAGGCGCTCGACGTCGGCTTCCCCTCGCGGGTGGCGGTCATCCGCTTCACGTCTGGACCCCAGATCGTGCTCGGCGACAATACAGGCGGAGTCCTGTCCCTGGGCCTGGACGGCCAGCCGCGCTGGAACGCGACCGTCGGCAGCGAGGAAATGCGCGGCATGGACGATGCCCTGATCGGCGGTCAGCCCAACGTGGTCATCGCCACCCATGATGGGTCCATCGGCGTGTACGACGCCCAGGGAAATGCCATCTGGACGCACTCGCAGGAGCAATTGCGCCGCATGCGCGCCTTCGACCTGAACGGCGACGGCAATAGCGAGGTCATCACAGGCGGCGAGTATGGCGCGTTCTTCATCTACAGCGCGGTGGACGGCTCCGTGCTGTTCGACAAGTCACTCGGCCAGCCCATCAGCGAGATCCGCACCGTGGAATTGAACGGCGACCCGTCCTCGCGCGAGGTTGTGGTCGGCGGCAAGGAAGGCGGCGTATGGGCCTTCTCCTTCGATGGGACCGCCGCCCGCCAGTTGTGGACGGGCTCGCTCTCGGATAAAGTCACCGAGATCGCGGGCCTCGACATCGACCAGGACGGCAAGGAAGAGGCCGTGCTCGGCGACGACTCGGGCCAGGTGGCGATCTTCAGCGCAGACGGCTCGCGCCACAACCTGTCCTCGCACTCGACGGGCATCACCCGCATCGACATCGGCAAGTTGGGCGGCGACCGCTACGTGGTCATCGCCGACGGCAGCCAGGTGAGCACCAACAAGGTCAACTTCAACTCCATCCCTGGCTTCCAGTTCACACCGTTGCTGGTGGGACTGATCCTCTCGGGCGTGATGCTGGTCATCGCCGCCATCCTGGCTTCGATCCCGCCCAAGCCCGAGATGAAGGTTTCCTTCCAGGATAAGAGCCGCGAATCGCTCGAAGCCGAGCGCCGCATGTTGAAGGAATCCATCGCCGACGTGGAACGCCTGCGTAAATCGGGCGAGATGACGGGTGAAGCCTACCTGGCGCGCCTCAAGCGCCTGCGCGCCGACCTGGCTGAGAACGAGACGGCCTTCAAGACAGCAGGCTTCCAGATCCGCGTAGAGACCTTCAAGTGTCCCAACTGCGGCGGCACCCTCGAACTCGGCATGGACAAGTGCGAGTACTGCGGGCAGGTCACTCTTTCATAAGGCAGATCACCAATTTTCCACCCCATTGACAAAAAAACGCGCTCCTTTCGGAGCGCGTTCCATTTCAATTCACGTCGCGGTTACTGCACACTAAACTGCTGTTCGCCGACCTTGACGCTGTTCATGTAGATCTCGACCTTGTATTGGGCCGCAGGGAAACCGCCCGGGTCGGTACTCTCGATGTTGGCGTAAAGCGTATCCTCGCCCGCGTAGGTGTACTCGCTGGTGGTGAAAGGCGTGCTCGCATCCTGCCCTTCCACGTTCAGCGCATACCACTTGATCTCGAACTGTGCGCCGTCATCCACCTGGTTGACATCGAAGAAGACGTAGATCGCGTCGGTGGGCGCGAAGGTGGTGGTCTGGTTCTCGCCGTTCTCATCGTTCGCCATGTAAATATTCGAGACGCCAGCGGGGGCGCTGGCCCCGCACGCCAGCGTGGACAAGACCAGGGCCAGCAGGGCCGTCAGCATAAGCCATTTCTTATTCATCACATTCTCCTATAATGAGTTGGTAAGGTGCGGCGATTATAAGAGATTCATCCAGAATATGTCTGACCCTTAAGGACCAAATATGTGGTTCATCAGGAGATTTCGATGTAAATGCGTTTGTTGATGGCGCCCTTGCTTTTATAATCGACTACGCGCATCGCGCCAACCTCGCTGGTGTTCGCCACATGCGTCCCGCCGTCGGCTTGCAGGTCGAGACCCGCGATCTCCACCGTGCGGACGAAGGCGATGCCCTCGGGCAGCAGGTTGATCTTGGTGCGGATCAAGTCGGGGATCTGGAAGGCTTCCTCGCGCGGCAGGATGTTCACCCGCACCTCGCGCGCCGCGGCGATCTCCTTGTTGACCGCCGCCTCGATCTCGCGCACCAATTCCCCGCGCATGGTCTCGAACTCGAAGTCCATGCGGCCCTTGAGCGGCTCCATGTCGCCGCCCGTCACCAGCGCGCCGTAATCGCGGAAGACCGTCCCGCATAGGATGTGCAGCGCGGTGTGGGTACGCATCAACTGATAGCGCCGTTCCCAGTCCAGGGTCCCGCGCGCAGGTGCGCCCAATGCGGGCAGCGGCGCCGTCCCGCCCAGGAAGTGCAGCACATCCTCGCCCTGCTTCTTGACCTTGCTCACGGGATAATCCACCCCGTCGGAGCGCAGCACGCCAAAGTCGCAGGGCTGGCCGCCCCCGCCCGGGTAGAAGGCGGAGCGGTCTAGGGTCACGGCGCGCGTCTCGGGGTCCACGGCGGTCAGGCGCGCGTCGAACTCGCGCAAGGTTGCGTCGGTCTGATACAGCAGGTCGGTCATCGGTCCTCCAGGCGTTTTTTCCTATTATAGCCGCAGCATAAAGCGGGTAAAATTCCCAAAACCAAGCGAGGACCCCATGCAGCAGAAGATCACCTTCAACGGCAAGACCTACGAGCGCCTGGAGGATATGCCCCCCGAGATTCGCCAGGCCTACGAGTCGGTCATGCAAGTGCTGGCCGACCAGAACCAGAACGGCGTGCCCGACCTGTTCGAGGGAACGCTGGGAAAGCAAACCAACCTGGCGCGCTCCACCATCCTGTACGAGGGACAAGCCTACGAGCGCATCGATCAACTGCCGCCCGAGGCGCGCGAGAAATATGAACGCATGATGGGCCAGTGGGACAAGGACGGCAACGGCATCCCCGACTTCGCCGAGAAGATCGCGGTGATCGGCGCCCCCGCCCCGAGCGTCGGCCAGTCTCCGTCCGAACCAGCCTTTTCCCGGCCTTCGGCCATTCCCGTTTCCCCCTCCGCGCCCAACCTCGAACCCGAGCAGACGGGGCTGCGTTTCGGGGTCATTGCGTTCTCGCTCCTGGCCCTGCTCTGCCTGGGCGGACTGGCGCTGTGGTTCCTGTTCACCCAAATGCTCTAGGCGGAGCATGTCGAGATTAGCGTTTGATTAGAATTTCACAACCTGCTTGACTTCGCGTCACAAATTCTGTATAGTAATTTTCGGTCTAACCTACGGCACGGCCCGCCATTGGCTGGTGTGCCGTTTTTGTGTCAATACCATTTCATCAAGGAGAGCCAATGATCCGAGTCAACGGTCTCACCAAGGATTACGGCAGCCGCAGGGCGGTCGACCAGATCACATTCGACGCCCAGCAGGGTGAAATCCTCGGCTTCCTAGGGCCGAACGGCGCAGGCAAGACCACCACCATGCGCATCCTGACGGGCTACATGCCGCCCACCGAAGGCGAAGCCACCGTGGCGGGCTACGACGTGGTGGAGGAATCCATCGAAGTGCGCCGCCGCGTGGGCTACCTGCCCGAAACCGTCCCGCTCTACACCGACATGTCGGTCTTCGAATATCTGAAGTTCATGGGCGACCTGCGCCGCCTGCCCAACGTGGAAGACCGCGTGGACGAGGTGCTGGAACAGGTCGGCCTGGCGGAACGCGCCGATGGAACGGTCCACAATCTGTCGAAGGGCATGCGCCAGCGCGTGGGCCTGGCCCAGGCGCTGCTGCACCGCCCCGAGGTGCTGATCCTCGACGAGCCGACCATCGGCCTCGACCCGGGCCAGGTGGTGGAGGTCCGCAAGTTGATTCGCGAGATTGGCAAAGAGCGCACCGTGCTGCTCTCCACGCACATCCTGAGCGAAGCCCAGAACATCTGCGACCGTGTGCTGATCATCAACAAAGGCCGCATCGTAGCCGAGGACACGCCCGAGAATCTGCAATCGCGCCTACTGGGCGCAGAACGCGTCATCCTGCGCGTGCGCGGCGAGACCGATGACCTGCCCGCCGTGATCGAAAAGGTCAGGGGCGTGCAGACCGTGCAGTCAAAGGAAGAGGGCGTGGTCGAGTTCCAGTTCGCGCCCGGGCAGGATATCCGCCCCGAGGTGGCCAAGGCTGTCGTCGGCGCGGGCTACGACCTGCTGGAGATGCGTCCGATGGGCATGAGCCTGGAAGAGATCTTCCTCGAATTGACCAACACCGAGCGAGGCGCCAAATGAAAACCGTATGGACCATCGCCAAGCGCGAGTACAACCAGTATTTCAACAGCCCCATCGCCTACGTGGTCATGTTCATGACCCTGCTGGTGCTGGGCATCATCTTTGCCGTCGTCTTCCGCAATTCAATGGACTCGGCCATGTTCGGCGGCGGGTTCACCCCCGATAACTCACCCATCACGGGCAACCTGGTCTTCCTGATGGTCTTCTCGGCCCCCGCGCTGACCATGCGCCTGGTCTCGGACGAACTGCGCATGGGCACCATGGAATTGATCCTGACCGCCCCCGTCCGCGACTGGGAACTGATTGTGGGCAAATGGCTGGGCGCGCTGCTCTTCATCCTCACACTCCTGGCGCTGACGCTCGTCTACCCGCTCATTCTGAACAGCCAGATCAACAACGGCCTGGACTGGGGCCAGGTGCTGGCATCCTACCTGGGCGTGCTGCTGGTGGCGTCCGCTTTCCTCGGCCTGGGTGTGGGCATCTCGGCCCTGTTCAGCAACCAGGCCGCGGCCTTCTTCCTCAGCATGGGCACGTTCATGTTCCTGTGGTGGCTGATCGGCTTCCCTGCCAACCTCGTCCAGGGCGGAGCGGAGGTCTTTCAATACCTCGACATGCAATCGCATTTCTACAACACCTTCAACGCAGGCCAGATCGTGCTGGCCGACGTCGTGTATTACCTGAGCCTGACTGCGCTGGGCCTGTTCGTGGGGACCTCGGCGGTCGAAATGCGGAGGTGGCGCTAATGGATAACAAAAAGAACATCCGCACCTATGCCCTGATTGCGCTGGGCATCTCGGCCCTGGCCTGCGTGGCTGCGGCGGTCATCGCCTTGTTCATCGGCCTGAACGCCGTGGGCTGGTTTCTGCCCAATAACATCTCTACATGGAAACAGGGCCTGTGGACCAGCCTGCTGCTGGTCGGCCTCGGCATCAGCCTGTACGGCGTGTTGATGCCCGACCAGGTGCGCCGCTTCCTTTCGGGGCGGCAGGCGCGCTACGGTTCGAACTCGCTCATCCTGCTGCTGGCCCTGGTCGGCATCCTGGTGATGGTCAACGTGCTGGTCTACCAGAGTCAGTTCGAACCTTTGGATATGACCGACAATAAGGCGAACACCCTCAAGCCCGAAACGCTCCAGATGCTGGAAAACCTGCCCGAGAAAGTGACCGCCACCGCGTATTTCTCCACAGGCTCAGCCACCAGCACGGCTGACGAACTGCTGGGTAAGTTCAAGATCAAAAGCAAGGGCAACTTCGACTACAGTTTCCAAAACCCCGATTCCGACCCCATCACAGTCCGCGAGGCGGGCATCGTGGGCGATGGCAAGATCCTGCTGCGCATGGGCGACCGCAAGGAAGTGGCCTCCTACGCCGACGAGACCGAACTGGTGCGCGCCCTGAACCGTCTGGTCAACCCGGGCACGCGCGTGGTGTATTTCCTCACGGGCCACGGCGAGGCCGACATTATCGCCTCGGGCCAGACCGCTCTCAGCCTGGCCAGGGGCACGCTCGAGAACAAGAACTATACGGTCAATACCCTCAATCTGTTGGCCGAGAAAAAGATCCCCGCTGACGCGCTGGCCGTCGTCATCGCAGGCCCGCTCAAACCGCTCTCCGCCAACGAAGTGGACCTGCTCAAGCAGTTCGTCTCCAATGGCGGCGGGCTGGTGGTGGCCGAAGACCCGTTGCCGCTGACCGACTTCGGCGCATCTCCCGACCCGCTGGCCGACTACCTGCGCTCCGACTGGGGCATCACCCTCGACGACAACATGGTTATCGACCTGACCAATAGCGGCAACGAACTGCTGGCGATTTCGATGGGCCTCTCACCCGCGCACCCCATCACGCGCGGCATGAGTCAGGTAGCCATCTTTCCGAACGCGCGCAGCCTCAGCCTCGAAGCCGCTCCACCGCAAGACGTGACCGCCACCTCGCTGGCCCAAACCGCCGAACAGTCGTGGGGCGAGACCGAATACACCACCCTCGAAGGCACGCGCGTCCAATACGATGAGGGCCTCGATAAATTGGGGCCGCTCACCCTGGCGGCGGCTGGCGAGAACCCGTCCACCCGCGGCCGCGTGGTCGTCTTCGGCAACTCGGCATTCTTCCTCGACGCGAACTTCGAACAATATGGCAACGGCGACATCTTCATCAACGCCGTAGACTGGGCCGCCGCCCAGGAAAATCAGATCACGCTCACACCCTACGAAAGCACCGAGCGCAGCCTCAAGGCTGTCACCATGCCCGTCTGGCTGGCGATCCTACTCTTCTCGGTCTTCGTCCTGCCTGGGTTGGTCGTCATCGCAGGCGGCGTCAACTGGTTCACGCGCCGCAGGAGGGGCTAATGGTCCGCCGCTCGACCTGGGTCGTGCTGGCTCTGGCCCTGGCGCTGGTCGGCGTGCTGGCCTACATGGGCCGTGAACAGCAGGTTGTGGAAGAGCAAGCCCAATCTTTCCCTACCCTGCCTTCCCGCATCGTCTTTGAAGGCGCGCAAGGCGCGGTCAACCGCATCGGCATCCGCTCGGCTGCGGGTGAGGTAGTCGTACTGGCGCTCAACATGCAAAACACCTGGGAGGTCTTGCAGCCCATCCAGGGAGCCGCCGAACAAGCCTACATCGGGGCGGCCGAGACGGAGATCGGCTCGATGCGCTACATCGACGAACTCCAGGGGGTGGCGCCCGCCGACCTGGGCCTGGCCCCGCCCGCCTACGTGGTGACCATCGGTATGCAGGACGGGACGGAACACGTCCTCGAGATCGGCGACCAGACTCCCTCGGAGACGGGTTACTACACCCGCGTGGACGGCGGCAGGATCCTGACCCTCAAGGTTTCCTCCATCGAGAGTCTGTTACTGCTCTTCGCCAACCCGCCCTACCGCGAGACGCCCACCCCGTCGCCGCCGCCCCCAACATCCACACCCGCGGGCGTGGATGTCACCGCCGTTCCCTGAACGGATAATGTAAAACAATAACCTTACAAATCATCCAGAAAAGTGCAAGGGTATTGATTTTTGCCCTTAAACTGTGTATTCTGGAAACAAATCTAATTTTGGATGGCAGAATGGATGTAGAAAAGATACTTATCGTCGATGAGGAAGAAGAGTTTTCCGCCATTGCGCGATTGATCGAACTGGGGCGGCAAAAATCCTTTGTAACGCTGGACGATATCCTGCACTTCTTTCCCGAAGCCGAACAGGACGTGGAGCAACTAGAGGAAGCCTTTTCTGCGCTCCTGAGCGCGGGCATCCCCTTCGTGGAAGATACCCTCACCAACGAACCCACCGAGGACGAGCTGGTCGCGGTGGAAGAGATCGAAGCCGAACCCGAACCCGACCTCAGCCTCGACGATTACCTCGCCAATATCGATACCGACGACACCATCGGCCTGTACCTGAAAGAGGTCAGCCGCGTGCCGTTGTTGACCGCTTCGGAAGAAGTGGCCCTGGCCCAGCGCATCGAGCGCGGACGTATGGCCCGCGAAGAACTCGCGCATGGCAACGTCAACCCGCGCCGCCGCACCGAGCTGCGCAAGTTGATCGAGGACGGCTGGGCCGCGCGCGAACACCTCATCACGGCCAACTCGCGCCTCGTGATCTCTGTGGCCAAGAAATACATGGGACGCGGCGTGCCCTTCCTCGACCTGATCCAGGAAGGCAACATCGGCCTGATCCGCGCCACCAAGAAGTTCGACTATCGCCGTGGACACAAGTTCTCCACGTACGCCACCTGGTGGATTCGCCAGGCCGTGACCCGCGCCATCGCCGACCAGGGACGCACGATTCGCGTGCCTGTCCACATGGGCGACCAGATCAACAAGCTGTTGCGCGTTCAGCACCAGTTGACTCAGC
>CALLJA010000319.1 GCA_938008865.1 uncultured Anaerolineales bacterium | reverse complement strand
CTCCTCTCGTGTATAGGGAACGCCGCATTGCGCGGCGTTTTGAATTTCTGCTATTGTACACTACTTCGATTGTCGCGCGCATTATAATCACGGCACCATGCAAAAGTTAAAAACCTACACGCTCAAGATCATCCTCAGCCTGGCCACCTTGTGGGTCGAGGTCCGCGCCTGGTTGGCCTTCTACGCCGCCGCGCAATCCATCGGATCCCTGACCCCGCGCTGGATTCTGGGACTGGCGGCTTTTTCCGCGCTGGAGGTCGTCACCCTGCTCCTGACCCTGGGCCTGGTCTGGCTGCCCCAGCGGACCCTGCCGCTGCTGGCGGGACTCGTCCGCCTGCGCGAAGGCCTAGGCAAAGTCAACTGGCTGCTTGCGGCAGGACTCCTCGCTGCGCCGCTATGGCTGTTCGGATACACCTTCTGGTCTGGGCTGTTTGCCTCGTCCGACCTGCGGCTGTACGTGTTCATCCTGTGGGTGGCTGCGCTGGGCTTCCTTCTCACGCGCGGCGAGACCCCGCTCGCATGGGAGCCGCTCTGGCTGGCCTCCGTCCTCGCGGGCGCGGCTGCTGCGCTGACAGGGTATCTGCTCGAGGTCACGCCCTACCCCTTCTCGTTGACCTGGTCCGAGGGCAACCGCATGTACGATTGGTCGATCATGTTCGGGCGCGGACGCTATCTCTATCCAGCCGACCAGCCGCTCAAGGCCTTCATTGACGTCGGCCGCCAATTCTTGTGGGGACTGCCTTTCCTTTTTCCGCAAGCCAATATCGTGGTCGTGCGATTCTGGGATTCGTTCATCTTCACCTTTCCGTACATGCTGCTCGGCTGGCTGGCCTTCCGCCACTGGCGCGGGGAGCGCCTGGCCTGGCTGCTGGCGGGCTTGTGGGTCTTCCTGCTGCTTAACCAGGGACCCATCTACACGCCGCTGGTGATGTGCGCAGTGCTGGTGGCGCTGGCCTGGCGCTGGCCCCTGCCCGCCGCCCTGGTCACGGTGATCGCGGCGAGTTTCCTGGCCCAGATCAGCCGCTGGACCTGGCTGTTCGCGCCGTCCATGTGGGCCATCCTGCTGGCTTTCGGCAGCGCGGCAAAGACCGACCGCCGCGCCTGGGCGCGCGCCATCTCGTTTGGCACTGCGGGCATCCTGGGTGGGTACGTACTGCCGTGGATCTACGTGCTGGTCCGCAACTTGAAACCCTCAGGCCTGGACCCCGCCTATACGGCGGGAAAGATCGGTACGCAGGCTTTGTTGTGGTACCGCCTGTTCCCCAACCCGACCTTCGGCGCAGGCATCCTATGGGCGCTGTTTCTCGCGGTGGGGCCGCTGGCTATCTGGCTGTTCCTGCTGGTGCGGCGCGGAGTGTGGCGTCCCAATCCCTGGCAGGCGCTGGCGGTGACGGGGGCGCTGCTGGCCTTCCTGGGCGTGGGGCTGACCGTCAGCGTGAAGATCGGCGGCGGGAGCAACCTGCACAACATGGACATGTTCCTGATCGGCATGGTCTTCGCCGCGGTAGCCGCCACGCAGGGGACGAGGCTGACGTCCCTGTTACGGGACCAACTCACGGGGCGGACCGAGCGGGTCGTCCTGCTGCTGATGTTCGCCATCCCCGCCTTTACGCCGTTTTCCGCGCTCCAGCCCCAGTCGCTGCCGCCTGCCGCGGATGTACAACAGGCGCTGGCGGTCATCCAGCGGGAGACAGCCGCCGCCGCACAGCATGGCGAGGTGCTGTTCATGGACCAGCGCCAGTTGCTGACCTTCGGCTATGTGCGGGACATTGCGCTGGTCTCCGATTACGAAAAGAAGGTGCTGATGCAGAACGCCATTGAGAACGATGCGGCCTATTTCGATGTGTACTATCGCGACCTGAGCCGCGGTCGATTCGCGCTGATCGTGAGCGAGCCGCTCAAACTGGGCCTGAGCAACGACGAGGATAATTTCGGCGAGGAGAACGACTCATGGGTGCAGTGGGTGGCCAAGCCAACACTGTGTTTCTACAAGCCGGTCTTCACCTTCAAGAGTGTGGGCGTGGAATTGCTCGCGCCGCGCAGCAACATCGAGGCCTGCGCCAGGTACCTGAAGTAGGCTGACTTCTGTAAGAAATACGGCTGCCGGTTTGTCTGTGCGGTAACCAAACGGAGGTGTGATATGACAGAGAAATCTGGATTACCCAGGCGCTACCATCCTGCCCTGGTGGCCCTGCACTGGCTGATGGCGGTCTTCATCCTGATGATGCTGGCTGTGGGCAGGCTGATGTTCCCGACCCTGACCGACGCGGCGCAGGAAGCCTCGATGGCCCGCACGCACATGGTCATCGGGCTGGTCCTGCTGGTCCTGATCGCGGCCCGCTTCCTGGTGCGGATGCGCACCCCCAAGCCTGCACCCGCCACCACGGGCAACGTCCTGCTCGACAAGGTCGGCGTGGCAACCCATTACCTGCTGTACATCCTGATCCTGGTGATGGCGTTGAGCGGGGTGGGCACCATGCTGACCGCGGGCCTGACCCCGCTGCTCTCCGGGGCGAACATCACGGTGCCCGAGCACCTGCTGGGGTACCCGCCCTATGCCGTTCACGGGCTGACGGGCTGGCTGATGATCGTCCTGCTGGCCCTGCACATCGGCGCAGCCTTTTTCCACCAGTTCGTCAAGCGCGACAACCTGTTCGCCCGCATGTGGTTCGGCAA
>CALLJA010000318.1 GCA_938008865.1 uncultured Anaerolineales bacterium | reverse complement strand
TTTTTTGTGCGTTCAGCGGAGTTACCCGGGCGTGAACTTTTTTTCCCATTCCGCAATGGCGGCGCGGATGGCGGTCTGGATCTCGGGATCGGGCACTTCGCCCAGCCCTGCAAATTTTTTCAGGCCCACGGTCACCGTCACCCCGCCGCCGGGGGTCTCGGTGAGTTTGATACCCATCTTCTCCAACGGGGTGCCGAGTATGTTCTTTTGCAGGATCTCGTCGATCTGCGCCACCATCGACTGCGGCGCGAGGGACTCTTCTTTTTTGGCGGGAACGGGGCGGGTGGGCGTCGGCGCAACGGCGGCGGTGACAGCCTGGGGCGCGGGAGCAGGCGCGGGCGTCGGGGCGGACACGCGGGTGTCGATCCACGGGCGCAGGCGCGAAACCGTGTCGATCAGGCGCTTGCGCTGTTCGGCAGACATGCTGTCCGCTTCGACGGGCTGTCCTTCCAGTTCGAGGCGCAGGCGGCCCCTTACGTCGCGCAGGGCCAGCAGGGCGGGCTCCTCCTGCCGCGCAGGGAGCGGGGCAGGCTCCTTCTTTTCTTCGACAGGTTTCTGACGCTCACCGGCTTCGTAGGCCTTGAGCTTCCTGCCCCACTCGAACCAGCCGAAACCGTACCCAAAGAAGACGCTCAACAGGGCCACCACTGTGACCACGATCCACAGGTTATTGAGATTCATGCTTCACTCCACTTTTTGGCAGCGCGGGCAGATGTGCGTGCCGCGCTGACCGACCAGCAGTCTTTGAATCGGCGCGCCACACACAGGGCACGGCTGGCCCTCCCGTCCGTACACGCGGAAATAGTTTTGGAATTCACCGCCGCGATAGACCCAGTCGATACTGGCGCCGTTGCGGCGGATGCCCTCGCTCAGCACAGCGCGGATGGCCTCGTGCAGCGCCTCAGCCTGTTTCTGTTTCAACGAGTCGGACGCGGCGAGCGGGTGCAGTCTGGCCCGATGCAGGGCCTCGTCGGTGTAGATGTTGCCCAGCCCCGCGAGAAAGGACTGGTCGAGCAGCAGCGGCTTGAGCTGGCGGCGACGCGCGCGCAGATTCTCGTACAGCCATTGCGGCGTGAACTCGTCGCTGAAGGGCTCGGGACCGAGATCGCCTAACACCTCGGCGGGGTCCGCCGTCAGCCACACGCGCCCGAACTTGCGGGTGTCGTTGAAAACCAGTTTCTCTTCCTTTACCCCTTGCGGGAGAGGGGATAAAGCCAGGATCAGTCGGTCGTGCTTTTCGGGCGCGGCGTCTGCTTCTTTTATATACAAATCGCCGCTCATACGCAAGTGGACGAACAGGTAAAAATCCGTCAGGCGCAGGCTGAGGAACTTGGCGCGGCGGCCAACCTCTTCGATGTGCTGACCTTGGACCTGCTGCCGAAACTTACGCGCCGAAGGAGTCGCCAGCGTGCGCGCCCAGCGCAGGTCGGCAGACAGGATGGTCCGCCCGACCAGGTGGGGCCGCAGTCCACGGGCGATGGTTTCGACTTCGGGAAGTTCAGGCACTCAATACCGTACTTTTCTACTCGTTGAACATCTCGCCGACCGAGCGTCCCTCGTGGGCGCGTTTGATGACCTCGCCCAGCAGTTCGCAGATCGAAAGCACCGTGATGCGTCCTTCGAGCATTTTCATCTTCTCGGGCGGGATCGGCACCGTATCGGTGGTGATGATACGTTTAAGCGGCGCGGCGGCCAGCCGCTCGACGGCATTACGCGAGAAAATGGGATGCACAAAAGCCAGGTACACGTCGCGCGCGCCGTGCTTCTTGGCCACGTCCACAGCTTGCAGCACCGAGCCGCCCGTGTCCACCTCGTCATCCACGATGATGACATCGCGGTCCTTCACGTCGCCGATCAAGGTCAGGGCCTCGGCCTTGGCGTCATTGCCGAGGCGGCGCTTTTCGATGAAGGCAATCGGCATCTCCATGTCAGCGGCGTAGTTGCGGCCCTTTTTGGCAAAACCCAGGTCCACGGCCACCACCACGGGGTCCTTCATGGATGGGCGCAGGTGCGAGTTGATGTGTTCCACGATCAGGTGTGAGGCGGTCAGAACGTCGCCGGGGATGGAGAAGAAGCCCTGGAGCTGGCCCGCGTGCGGGTCGAGGGTCATGTAACGGTCGGCGCCCGCCACCTCGATCATATCCGCCACCAGGCGGGCCGTGATCGGCACACGCGGCTGGTCCTTCTTGTCCGAGCGGCCGTAGCACAGGTACGGCACCACTGCCGTGATGCGGGCGGCCGAGTCCAGCCGCAGGGTCTGGATCATGATCAGCAGTTCCATCAGGTTGCGGTGTACGGG
>CALLJA010000317.1 GCA_938008865.1 uncultured Anaerolineales bacterium | reverse complement strand
CGGTCGGCAGAATGCTGGCTGAGAACCTCGACCTGCCTTTCCTCGATCTGGATACGCACATCGAACACACGGCGGGACAAGACATCCCGTCGATCATGGCCGAACGCGGTGAGCCGTTCTTTCGGGACCTGGAAGCGGATTCCCTTAAAGCGGCGCTCGCTGGCCCCGAGGCGGTCGTCGCACTGGGAGGCGGCGCCCTGCTGCGGACGGAGAATCGCACGCTGGCCGAATCGGCGGGGCAGGTCATCCTGCTCAGCGCGGACCTCTCCACGCTGGTGACAAGGCTTGCACAGGACTCGCATCAACGTCCGCTGTTGGCAGGGGAATTGGAGAACAAGCTATCGGCTTTACTCGAACGCCGACGCGAACATTACGACTCGTTCACCCTGCGCGTGGAAGCTTCCGCCGCCGCCGAGGAGGTGGCCTGGGACGTACAGCGCCTGTTGGGACGCTATCACGTGCGGGGCATGGGTGCGGGCTACGACATCCTCGCGCAGGAAGGCGCACTGGACTTTGTCGGCGGGATGCTCAAGGCGCGAAACCTGGGCGGACCGACCTTGGTCGTCAGTGACGCGAACGTCGCGCCACTGTATGCCGAACAGGTGATGAACTCCTTGCGCGCGGCGGGCTACCTGACAAGTTCCATCGTCATCCCTGCAGGCGAGGTTTATAAGAATCTGGAAACCGTTGCTTCGTTGTGGCGCGGATTCCTCGAAGCGGGGCTGGACCGCAAGAGCACGGTCATCGCGCTGGGCGGCGGCGTGGTGGGCGACATGGCAGGCTTCGCGGCCGCCACGTTCATGCGCGGTTGCAACTGGGTGGCCGTGCCCACTACATTGCTGGCCATGGTCGATGCGTCGCTGGGCGGCAAGACGGGCTTCGACCTGCCCGAAGGCAAGAACCTGGTAGGCGCGTTCCATTCGCCGCGATTGGTGCTGGCAGACCCGCACGTCCTCGCCACGCTGCCTGAGCGCGAATTACGCGCGGGGCTGGCGGAGGTGGTCAAGCACGGCGTCATCGCGGACCCTGAGCTGTTCGAGCTGTGCGCGCAAGGCTGGGACGCCGTCCACGCGCGGCTGGCCGAGGTGGTGCGGCGCGCGATGGCGGTCAAGGTGCGCGTCATCGAAGAGGACCCGTACGAGCAGGGCATGCGCGCGGCGCTGAATTTGGGGCACACCATCGGGCACGCGGTGGAGCTGGTCAGCGGATTCAAGCTGTTACACGGCGAGGCCATCGCCATCGGCACGGTGGCTGAGGCGCGGCTGGCGGAACGTTTGGCGGTATCAGGCCCAGGCGTCGTCGAGCGGATCGCGGAGACTTTATCCGCGTTGGGACTGCCCATCGAAATTCCCGCAGAAATGGACCGCGCGCAACTCATCCGCGCCATGCGGGTGGACAAGAAAAAAGCGGCGGGCGTGGTGCGTTTTGCGCTGCCCGTGCGCATCGGCGAAGTGAAGGTCGGCGTAGGCGTGAAGGATTTGGAGGAGGCGTTATGAAAATTCTGGTATTGCATGGACCCAACCTGAACCTGCTCGGCGCGCGCGAGCCTGGCGTGTACGGCAGCCTGACGATGCAAGACATCAACACACGGCTGATCGAGCTGGGCAAGACGTTGGGCGCGGAAGTGACCTGTCAGCAGTCGAACCATGAGGGCGTGTTGATCGATGCGCTGCATGATGCGCGGACGTGGGCGGCTGGCGTGGTCTTCAACCCTGGCGCGTACACGCACACCTCGGTGGCGCTGCGCGATGCGGTGGCGGCCATCGGCATCCCCGTGGTGGAGGTGCATCTCTCGAACGTCTACGCGCGCGAGGAGTTCCGTCATACGTCGCTGCTCTCGGCGGTGTGCAAGGGCAAGATCAGCGGGTTCGGGTGGATGTCGTATGCGTTGGGGCTGCGGGCGTTGTTGGAAGGGTAATGTGCGTTTTATGTGATTACGGGGAAGAGCTTAAACACGAAGGGCACGAAGTACACTAAGGGGGGAGGGATCCATGATGGGCAGGTTTCATCCGCGACCTTGTGCCCTTTGTGATTGAAAAGTCTTTCATAATGGTAATCTCATAAGCGCTGTGGCGCGGAATGGTATTCCGCGCACTCGCAATTGGCGGGATGCCATCCCGCCCCACTTTTAGTGCATTGGTCGGCACGGGCTGATGCTTCGACAGGCTCAGCACAGGCGCCCTGACTCAAGACGTGGAAGTCGGCTAAAGCCGACTCTTACGCGAGCCCGAAGGGCTTTCATGTACCGAGGGAGGACTTTAGTCCGCACTTTGCAATGAGCCTCAGACTTTGGTGGCAGATGGGACGCAGATCAACACTGAGAACGCAGATACATAATTTCCGCGTTAATCCGTGCTCGTCCGCGTCCTGCAAGGTTTGCAGCCTGAAACAAACCTCACGCTCGTTTTCGTTGTATGTGACACACGCCCACTTTATGAGCTTCATGTGAGAAAAAATACGCCTCCCGCAATGAGATTGCATCATTCCTTTCCAGGCTGCAAAGCGCCAGAAAATGGGAGGGTGTTATACTCCGCTGAGTTTTGCCATGAGATCAACTCTTAATTCACAATCAAAAAATCTGCTCTTTGCGCGTCTGTACTACTTTGCGTTCATGGGTGGCTGGGGATTCATTCTGCCGTTCACCAACCTCTTCTACGTCAGCCTCGGATTCAGTGGAAAACAGATCGGCATCATTTCATCGGCCAGCGCCATCGTGGGCATGGTCGCCTCGCCCGTCTGGGTCAGCACGGTCAAGCGGCATCCGCTCGCGCAAAGGATCCTCCAGGCGGCGATCGTGCTGGGGGCGCTCGGGTATTATCTGATCGGGCGGCAGGCAAACTATCTGGCTGTCATTTTCATCGTGTGCCTGCATGCGCTGGCTTCTTCGGGCGTGATGCCGCTTTCGGACTCGATGGCGGTCACCGTTTCGAGAGAGTCGGGCAAAGGCTACGGCAGCGTGCGCGCCTGGGCCTCGCTCGGATGGATCATCTGCCTGCTTTCCTCGGGCCAGCTGGTGGGGCGCTTCGGCTACATGGCGGGCTTCCTCGGCGTGACCGTCATGTGGACGCTGGCCGCGGCCCTGGTCTTCCTGATCGAACCACATCACTTCAGCAGCCAGGACCCGCCCGACCAGCCCAGGCCGAACCTGCGGCTGGCGCTGGGACGTGTGTTTCAGGATCGCACGCTGGTCGGGCTGGCTGCGGCGCTGGTCTTCATCGGCTTCCTCAACAATGGCGTGCTGCAATTCGAGAACGTCTTCCTGGCGGACCTGGGCGCATCGAAGCAATTGATCTCGGTGGCAGGCATCCTGAGCGCGGTGGTGGAATTGCCATTCATGGTCTACGCCGACCGCATCGCGCAGCGCGTGGGTCCGCACCGCCTGTTGATCCTCTCCCTGGGGATGACGCTCTTGCAGCGCCTGGCGGTCTTCTTCTTCCCCTACATTCCCACCATCATGATGGTGCGCTTCATCGGCGGCGTGGCTTTCAGTTTCTACACCGTCTCGTTCATTGGGCTGATCGGCAGGCACACCCAGCCTGCCGAGACGGGCACCGTGCTGGCGCTGTACACGGTGACCATCGCGGGCATGGTCAATATCATCGCGGCCCCCGTGGGCGGACTGCTCTTCGACGCGCTCGAAACGCGCTGGCTCTACCCCATCTCGGCATTCGGATATCTGATCGGCGCGGCCAGCTTGTGGTGGACGCGGCCTATGGCGCGGGCGTCGCAGGGATTGTAACAAGGGCATGAAAGCAAAAAGCTCTCCGCATGGAGGGCTTTTTTTGTGATCGTCGCAGTTCATCAGCGGTTCTCAATATGGCATCAATATGGCTTTGCAGGATTATCAAATCCTGCGAAGGCGCGGATTTGGCAATCCGCCCAAGCAATACCACGCTGGGTTGGATCGTCAAATCCAACCAACCGCTACACTTGCCAAATATCACGCACATCATCTATCGGGATAATGCAAGGTTCTTTGCTGGCGTAATATCTTGCCGTCGACCAGAGGTAGTCTTCGGGCGTCGGGCTTAACTTCCAGTGCTCCTGGCAGGGGTTGTAATGAATGTAGTTCTTTTTTTGTTCGAGAAATTCGGCGGAGAAAACATCCTTTGCATTGTAGTCATCCTCCCAAACCTTATGGTTCTGCTTTTCGGGGCGTTCCACCTTCTCCGCCAGAATTTGAAGCAACCTGGCATTCCTCTCAGCTTTGAGATGACGAAGGATTCGGTCGGAGGAGTGCTTCTTGAAGTCACGTACTACATCCGACAACGGGTCGTCTTTGGCAAATTGTGA
>CALLJA010000316.1 GCA_938008865.1 uncultured Anaerolineales bacterium | reverse complement strand
GAAATCGCGCACGGCCTGCGGGTCCACGCGGGTGTATTGGCGCAGCGCCCAGCCGATGGCCTTGTTGATGAAGAACTCCTTCGAGCCGAGGTTCTCGCGGATGATCTCGCACAGCAGGTCGAAGTCCGTGTCCTGTTTGTAGTCGAGTTGGAAGAGGAGGCAGGCGCGCCGCAGCCAGAAATTCTCCGACTTGCGCCACTTCGCCAGGTATTTTTTTCGGACCTTTGGGTGGCGCTTAAAGTGGACGCCCAGCGGCCCGCCCGAGAGCGTGTCCACCGTGTCCCACCACGATTTGGTCACCAGCAGATATTCGAAGGTCTCGATGAAGTCCTCGGGCAGGGTCTTCTCCAGCCTGCCGATCAGGCTGGTGGCGGCATACTGAAACTCGCGCTCGGGCAGCGCCCACAGGTCGCGGACGATCGCGTCCAATTCAGAGACGGGCGGCAGTCCATGTTCGGCCAGGTGCGCCTTGAGCAATTCCTTGAACTGCGGACTCTTGATGCCGAGGTACTCGAACTGGTCGCGCATGTAGCGCTTCATCGGTCCCGCCTGGGCGGGGTCCGCGTGCGCCGCAAAACGCACCTGGATGGACTTCGCATACGGATGCATCACGCCTCCATGAGCCACTGACGGGCCCGTTCGATGTCCGCAAAGACACGGTAGGGCAGCCCGCGATTGACGGCGGTCGTCTCGAAGAACTCATAGGCCTGCCTGACCTTGGGGTTGGTCCCGTCATAGATGAGCGCCGCCCTGAAGGCGGGGACCTCCACCCGCTCGCGTCGCTTCTCCAGGAACTGCGCCCGATGATAGATGTAGGAGACCGAAAAATCGGCGGCAAGCTGGCGCAGGTCCATCAGCAGGAGTTTGAGCCTGCCCTGCGTATCGATGGCGATGACCTTGCGCAGGAGTTCTTCATCCTGCTGGGCGCTCCATGCGCCGGTTACCACGGCGGTGATGATGCCTGTTTCTGAATCCTGATGAATGGAATAGTCCATGGTGTACCTCCCAGGGATCAGGCGGATTCTTTCTGAAGGAAGGCCGTCAGCCCGTCCCGCGCCTGCTTGCGGATGCGTCCGCGCACGAGCGGAGTCCAGCCGAGCAGCAGGCCCGTCGGCCCGAGCGCCTGCGCGCTCCAGCGCCACAAGTCGAAGCGGTCGTGATGTTCGAGGATTTTCCCATCCAGGAACAGGAAGGAGGCCTCGATCACGTTATGCACCTTCCGCCCCGTGGACGAGAAACTGTAACGCGCCTCCCAATGGGCGCTGCCGCGTTCACCGTCCGCCCAGACGCGGTCGAAGGTCACCTGCAGGTCCCTGCCGCGGCGGCAGAGCATCCGCCACATCGCGCCCACCTCGCGTCCGTTCAGCGACCCGAAGGCGGGGTCCGAGAAGAGTGCGTCGGCATGGTAGAGGGCAGACATTGCTTCGCCGTCGCGCGCCTGGAAGGCGCTGTACAGGTCGTGGATCAGTTTTTCATTCCCATTCATGTCTAAGGTTCCTTTTTACAGACAGGCGCGGCGGCAGGCGGAGGTCGTTGCGCTCATTCCTTCTTGCCGAAATACCCGAAGGCGATCAGCACCGCCGAGACCGCCGCAATGGACAGGCCCACGCGCAGCAGGTCGTCGGCGTCCTTGTAATCCACCAGTTTTTGCAGGAACTTGACGCCCATCACCAGCACCACCATGCTGCTGAGTTTGGTCTTCAGGTCGTACAGGTTGTGCGCCAGCATCCACTCGGGCAGGTCGATCTCGCCGATGAACAACTCATACAGGCTGACCGCGAAGATCAGGATGGCCGTGGCGATCAGGAAACTGTCCACGATCTCGATGAACTCGATGGTGATGCCCGCGTCCTTGCCCATGCTTTGGATGACCAGCATCACCGCGTGGACGGTCTTGAGCATACCCCAGCCAAAGGCGGCCAGCGCCGCCGCGAGCAGCGAAACGATGCCGACGACGGCCAGGTAGCGTGATTTTTCGAGGATGATTTTCATGCAAGAGACTCCTGTAAGATTCTATGTCGATGCGAGCGAAGCCAGCTCATCGAACATGACGCATACTTGATATGAGGAGGTTGCTTCGACCGCTTTGCGGTCTCGCAACGACATGACAATATTATGGAAATAACCGCCTGGCCTTGACCTCGGCCACGGCGTCGGGGCGGTAGCGGTACAGGCGGGCGGGACGCCCCTCGCCGCTGCGCTGGTGCGGCGTCTCTTCGATGATGCCCGAGCCGAGCAGGCGTCGGCGGAAATTGCGCTTGTCCAGCGTCTCGCCCAGGATGATCTCGTAGGTGTGCTGCAGCTCGGAGAGCGTGAATTCGCTCGGCAGCAGTTGAAACCCGACCGCGCTGTATTCGAGTTTGTAGCGCAGGCGGCGCAGCGCATAGGCGGTGATGTCGGCATGGTCGTGGGCCAGCGGCGGGAGGCTGTTCACGCGGAACCAGCGCATCTTGCCTGAGGCCTGCTGGGCGTTGGTGGGCACCAGCGCGAAGTACACCACGCTCACCAGCCGCCAGCGCGGGTCGCGCTCGGGGTCGCCGTAGGTGTAGAGCTGTTCGAGGTGCGCCTGGCGCTTGTCGATCTGGCCCGCGAAGGCCCGCGCCGCCGCATCCTCCAGCGACTCGGTTGCCTGCACCTGCGCGTGCGGCAGGCCCCAGGTGCGTCCCTCGGCGGGCGTCAACAGCACATGCAGCGCTTCCTCGCGCAGGCTGAACATCACCACGTGCACGTTGAGCAGGATCTCGGACATGCTTTGATTATATAATACCCAGGTCACAAATTGCGTTTTCCTGCCTTTGAGAATGTCTGATCGCGCGGGTTTATCGAGGGGGTTTTACCACGGAGAAACAGAGGTTGCAGAGTTCTTTATGAGAATTTCCACCCTTCGGGCACATGTCTGCGCTCTCCGCGCCTCTGCGGTGAA
>CALLJA010000315.1 GCA_938008865.1 uncultured Anaerolineales bacterium | reverse complement strand
GTCAGGGTGACAGGGCTGCTGGACCCTTCGAGCGAGACCTCGCTGAAGTCGGTTACGCCCGCCAGGGTGAGGACATCCATCAACTTCGGGCCTTCCTCGGTCTTGCCGTCCACGGTCAACTGTGCCAACGGCAGCGACTTGAGCTGGTCGAGCGTGATATCCACGCTGGAGCCGTCGGGCAGGATCACCACGAAGAGCATGCCCGAAACCGCCGTCGGCTGGAGGGCCTGGGGCGTCTTGGGCCCGTCAGCAGCGGGCTGGGTGGCCGCAGGGGCGCAGGCAGCCAACACAAGGGCGAGGAGGATCAACATCAGCACGGAGATATTACGTTTCATAAAATTTCCTTTTCAATCGATTTGTTTTGCATCCAACGCAACCCGTACCACCAAGAGAGTCAGGATCGCGATTAGGATTAGCAGGGCCGCCACAGGCTGGGCTGCGGAGAGACCGAATCCCTGTAGGCGCTCGTAGACCAGCACTGGCACGATCTTGGGGTGATAAGCCAGGATGACGACCGCACCGAACTCGCTGATGCCGCGCGCCCACATCATCACCGCGCCCGCCATCACACCGCGCCAGGCCAGCAGCAGGGTGACGTATAAGAAGGCCTGTCCCAGCGTCGCGCCGTCGGCCAGGGCCACGCGTTCCAGTTCCTCGTCCACCAGCGCAAAGGACTCGCGGCTCATGTTGACCAGGAAGGGCAGGCTGACGAATAACATGCCTGCCACAATGCCCGCGACGTTGTCGGTGAAGGTCAGCCCAAGCGGAGCCAGCCAGCGGCCAAACAGGCCGTGCCGTCCCAACACAAGGAGGAGCGCCACGCCCGCTGCCGTGTGCGGAATGATGACAGGCAGGTTGACGACCGCCTCGATCAGTCCCTTGCCGCGAAACTTGCGGCGCGCCAGCAAGTAAGCCAGCGGCACACCTGTGACGAGGGCCAGCATCGTGGCGATGCCCGCCGCGAGAAAGGTCAGCCCGATGGAACGCATCACCTCAGCATCGGTCAGCGCCTGGACAAATTGCGCGGGCGTCGTGCCCAGCAAGGTCATGCCCAACGGCGCGAGAATGAATAACAATAGCAGCCCGCCTAGAAAGGAGAATAGTAAGTTAAAGAACTGGTTGCGATGATTCATTCTCTATAGTTCGATGTCATTGCAAGGGCTGGTGGTTGAGACGTTCCGTCGAAACCCAGCCCAAAGCAATCCCCTGCACCTCATCATGAGGTTGCTTCGCTCGCTGAAGAGCGCTTGCTCGCAACGACATGCGCTCTTCATTACTCACACAAGGCCTGCAAATCTGCGGGCAGATTCGGGAAGCCGTCTGCGATGAAGGTATCGAAAAGCGGATGATGATCGGCTTCCATCAGCGCGCGGCCCTCGGGCGAAAGCAGGAACGCGATGAACAGGGCTGCCTCATCCGCGTGCGGCGCGTTGGATGGGATGGTGATGCCGTAGCCGATGCGCTCGCCGCGGAACTGCGGCTTGAGCGAGGCGAAGCGCTGGAAGTCCAGGTTGACCTGTACCTGCCTGTAAAAGTCCGCAGAAGCGGCATCACCCAGGTTGACTTCGTTCGGCAGGGACAGCAACTTGAGTCCATGCTGCTGGATGACGCTCTCGTACTCAAAGGCGTAATCCAGGTCGCCCGATTCGAGCAGGGCAATCAACTGAATACTCGCACCACGCAGGGCAATGTGCGAATCCGATTTCGTCTCCAAAATCTCAGGCACGGTGATGGTGGTCAGGTCATCGTCGCGGAAGATCGTGATCGGATAGGTGAACTGCCCATCGAACATCGGGCCGAAGTGGTCGTAGCGGCCCCCGGCGATCTCGGCCAGAGCATAGGCCATCAACGTGCGATAACCCGAGGCGTCGAAGCGCGGATCGGAGAAGCCAACCTTCACGTCGGGCCGCGCCAGCACTTCCATCCAGTTGGAGGCGTCGATCTCGTCCGCGTATTTGCTTTCGGGCGAGTACGCCAGCGCCAGGCGATTGCTTGCGAAACGGATGTACCAGTCCGCGTAGGGCTGGCCCGTCTCGGGCACCTGGTTGGCGTACATCAGCATCGGAATGAGCGCGGCATCGGCGGTCGCCACCACGTCGATCTCTTCCTGCAGTTCGGTCACGTGCCGCATGACCTGGATGCTGCCGTGGTACTCGGCCTGCACATCGATGTTCGGATAACGCACCTCGAAGGCTTCCTCGACGTGCGCGAACGGGAGGATCAGGCTGCCCGCAGCGAACACCACCAGCGGAGTTTTCTCCATAGGGACGGCCTGCCCGCCGTTACAGGAGACGAGTCCCAGCCCGAGCGAGAGAGCGATGAAAATGCGGAATAATTTCGAGGACATAAATTTCTTTCAAACAAACCGTTGATCGCGGGATGCCATCCCGCGCCACTTTTTTGATATTCGAAAAGGGTGGGATTTGCATCCCACCCCGTTCTTTTTCCAGTTTCTAACGTACTGTGATTTTGATGATGTCCTTGACCCAGACATCGCTGGTCATGCCTGGCATCACCAGTTTGAATTTTTCAAGCGTATTGGTAAAGCCCAGCAGGCAGTCGGCGCAGGCTTTCAGGTCGGCCAGCTTGACCTCGGAGTAATAGCCATCCGAAGCGGTGAAGCGCACGGTGGTGGCGCTGTCCTTGATGCCTGCCAGTTCGAGCAGGGTACTCAGGCGCACGCCTTCGAAATCGGCGGCCACGCCCTTGGCATTCGGTGCGTTGATCTTGACCACTTCCAGCGCGCGCAGGGCGGCTTCATTAAGGAAGACTGGCTGGTTGACGGCGCCTTCGATTGTCAGCGTGGCATCGGCCTCGGTCACAGGGCCAACCGCAGGTTCGGTGGCGGCGGGTTCAGTCGCGGCGACGGCTTCGACCAGCACCTTGATGGTGGCGATCTGTCCAGCCATCTCGTTCTTCTGCAAATCCGAGCCGACCAGGCGCAGCGGGAAGTATTTCTCGTCGAGCGGGTTGTTGTTAACCTTGAAGGCCACCAGGATGTTGTCGTTGCGTTTGACACGCGCGGCGTCGAAGGTGACGGTGTAGCCGTCGGCCGCGACCACTTCCACGCCGTAGCCGCCGTCGGCCAGGGCATCGTTGAAGGCGGGGCCTTCGTGGGCAATCTCGTCATCCACCGCGCCGACCAGCAGCCAGAGCGGAACACCCACCCATTCCTGGGCCTTGTCGTCCGTCCAACTGGCGCCATGACACTGCGGCGCGCCGCAGGATTCCACGCTGGCGCGGTCGATAGTTTCGGAGATAGCGCCCTCGGCTTGCAGGTTCCATTCCTCGACCATGGACTTGGTCTCGACCGTCGTGACCCATTTGACCGACCAGTGACCGTCGGTGACCTGGGTCGGCTCGGCGCTGACGATGGCCACGCGCAGGTAGCCATCCTGCTCGGCGTTCAACGGCTGGCCTTCGGTCTCGTAGGCCAATATAACCGTCAACTTGACGGGGTTCTTGAGTTCATCGCCCGTGGCGGGATCATAGGCTGTAAAGGTGCCGTTGTTGATCTGGTCAGCCGAGAAGGTGATACCGTAGCCATCCTTGGCGACCAGGTTGAAGCCGCTGCTTGCATCCAGCCCGCCGGCTGCGGCGGCTAAATCTTCAAGAGACACGCCCTTGAACATGACGGGCGGGGTGATCTTACCCGTGCTGCTCTTGATGCCCGCATAGCCTTCGGTGGCGGGCAGGACCTGCG
>CALLJA010000314.1 GCA_938008865.1 uncultured Anaerolineales bacterium | reverse complement strand
CACGATGGGCTGGTCGAGCGCGGGCAGTTTGTCGAGGTTGTTGAGCACGTCGCGCACGGGGATGTTGACCGCGCCCGCGATGAAGCCGTCGGCTTCGATCTCGGAGGCTTCGCGCACATCCAGCAGGAAGGGCGGATTCTCCGTCAGGGCCGTGTTCAGGTCGGCGGGTTTGACGGTGTAATAGCCTTCGGGCATGTTGCCAAGGAAGTCGCTCCAGACCACGGGCCAGTTGACCCAGCCGACCACGGGCAGGTTGGCATTCTTCCACGCGCCGAGGCCGCCGCCCAGGTTGCGGACGTTCTCGTAGCCCATCAGTTTGAGGGCCATCAGCAGGATCGCGCCGCGGTGACCAGAGCCGCAGTAGATGACGATGGGCTGGTCCTTGGCGGGCAGTTTGTCGAGGCTGGTGAAGAAATCGTTGAACGGGATGTTGAGCGCGCCTTCGATGTAACCGTCCTTGTTCCACTCTTCAGCGGTGCGGACGTCGATCAGCACGGGGGCGGCATCCGCCAGTTCCTCGGCCAGTTTGTCAGATTTGACGGTGTAGAAGCCCTCGGGCAGGCTGGTGAAGAAGCCGTTCAGCATTTCGAACAGCGCCTGGTCGGCGATGATCGGGGTGCTGATGGCGGCGGGCGCCGCAGGCTGGGAGCCGGTCACTACGGGCAGGTTGGCTTTCTTCCAGCCGCCCAGGCCGCCGCCCAGGTTGCGGACGTTGGTGTAGCCCAGCAGTTTCAGGGCCGACATGACCATCGCGCCGCGATGACCCGAGGCGCAGTAGATCACGATGGGTTCGTCCAGGCCGGGCAGTTTGTCGAGGTTGTTGAGCACATCGCGCACGGGGATGTTGACCGCGCCCTCGATATAGCCGTCGGTTTCGATCTCGGAGGCTTCGCGCACGTCCAGCAGGAAGGCGGGCTTGTCCACCATTTCCTCGCTGTACTTGGCGGCGCCGACGGTGCCGTAGCCGTTGTCGCCGTTCAGGCTGGCGACCAGGTCGGTGAAGAGAGCCTGGGCATCGGGCGCAACCATCACCTCGGTGGGTGCTTCGGTTACGACGGGGGCTTCCGTCACTTCGGCGGGTGCGGCGGCCGGGGCGCAGGCGCTCAGGATCATGCTGAACACCACGAGCAGCCCGAACAAAACTTGCAGTTTCTTGGACATGGATTCTTCTCCTTCAGGAATGTTTCATGGATCAAGTTACTTTTGTAACTTGTGGCAACTGATGCAATTCTCGTCGCGATAGGCGCTGTGGTCTTCGGGATAGACCGGCGCATTGCGGATGCCCGTCGCATGGCAGGCCGTACACGAGTTCGAGACGTGTTCGACGTGGCTGGCGGGCTGGAACGGCGCGCCGAGGAATTTTTCGACCGCCGGCGGCAGTATGTTCACGATCACGGAAGCGTTGGCTTCCAACTCTTCGGGCTTCACCTTGTCCGCGGTCAGGAAGTAGGCCGAGTCGCCGCCGTGGCATTTGTCGCAGGAGGCATTCTGCGGCGTATTGCGTTGAATGTTGTGCGGCGTGGAATACACCCAGGTGGGCAGGGCGTTGAAGTTCGAAAGCAGGTTCTCGCCATAGTAGGCGTAACTCTCGGGGTCCACGGGCACGTGCCGCACCGGGACGTAGCGGTATGGGCGCTCGTCGCTCTGGGTCGGGTTACGCCCGATCAGGAAGGTCGAGTAGGTGGCAGAGGTCTCGTAGAACGGCTTGCCGCTCTTTTCACTGACCGCCACGTGGCAACTGTCGCAACTGGTGTAGGTCACCGAATGGCAGACCTGGCACGAGAGCGCCTCGCCATGCGACTGGTGCATTGGGTTGCTGTCGCCGCCGGGCGCGGCCGTCGGATGACAGTCCACACACTCGGGCGTCTCGGCCCCCGCGTAACGGCTGGACTGCGGTTCAGTCAGGCCCTCGCCGTGCAGGTCCGCGCCCGCGTGGCATTTCACGCAGTTCATGCGCCCCTCGCGGAAGTGGACATCGCCCGCCACACCCTCGTTCTTGCCGAGGTATTCGTTGCCCACGCGGCTGCCATGACAGGCCGTACAGGAGCGCGTCATCGGCGGGGTTTTCTCGAAGACGTGCCCACTGAACAGGCCGCCGCCCACGTTCGCAGGCTGCGACACGTGGCATTCGCCGCAACTGGTATGGCAGGTGGCGCAGTGGTTGTTGAACATGCCCTCCAGCGCGGGGTGGTTCTCGGGCGCGCTGCGCGCATCAATGGCCGTCCAGTAGCCTTGCTGGGTGGCATGCAGGCTGTTCGGGTAAGCCGCCGTCTGTTCGGCGTGACATTCCGCGCAATACTTCTCGGGCATCGCGCTCGGGCTGGCGACCAGGCCGGTATGGGCCGTGTCCTTGTCCGTCGACTGAGTCCCGCCGTGGCAATTGGTGCAGGCGGTCTTGCCGTGTGTGGTGGCGCCAAACCCCTCGCCGTTCACCAAAACTTTCTCCCATGGCTCCAACGGAGCCACATCGCCCCCTCAGCCAACGCCCTTGGATTCGGACTCCGCCGCCTCGACCGGTTTGGCCGTGGCGACCAGGCGATCCTTGTCTGTGTGGCAGGCCAGGCATTCATCCGTTTCGTCGGCTTCGGTCTGGACCTCAGGGCTGGCCGCCGCCTCGACGGGTTTTTCCGTCGCTGTGGGGGCGGGCGTCGCCGCGGGGCTGCAAGCCGCGAACACGAACGTGAAAATGACCAGAAAACTTAGGACCTTGGATTTCACCATGCGCTCCTTTCTTGTGTCTTATTTCACAAATATTCTATTGGATTTCCTTATATCTTCAAGTGATGGAAATAACATGCGCTGATTAGACTTGCTTATCAAAACCCATAATCGCAGGCTGTGCGGAATCAAAAACGCGGAAGCGATGGGTTCGCTCCCGCGTTGCAAGCCGATTGCGCCTAGCGGCTGATGTCGGTCACGTAGTCGATGGCCCCCGTACAGGCCCCAGGCAGGAAGGCCGAAACGTTTTCCCAGGTAAGGGCCAGGCTTTTGCCCTTCGCGCCCTCGATGGCATCGCCCAGGCAGCCGGGCCCGGCGTTATAGTTGACCAGGGTGAACTTCCACATATCCTCGTACGAAACGTTGACCCCCGGGGCCTTGCCCGTAAAGTTGCGGACGATGCGCCCGGCTTGTTCGCAATTGGCTAGCAGGGTGTGAGCGAAGACCGTCACCGAGAAGTCGGCCTGGCTCAAATCCAGCCCGAGCGGACAGTCTTCGCAGGTAGCATTGACCGACCCCACCAGCGCGCCGCGCAGCATGGCCTGTTCGTCCGGGGCGAGGTGGGCATAGCCCGCGCTGCACGCGTCGCTCGAAAGCACCAGCGGGCAGAACTGCGTGAAGAAGGACGGGTTCCAAAACAGGGTCGTGTCTGCGCCGTTCTCAGTCAACTGACCCAGGCCCGCGTCGCCGTTGATGCGGAAGACGCCCGGCCAAAACTGGCTTTCGCGCGCGAACAGATTCTTGAGCAGGCGGGCGGGCACGCCGGTCGTCCCGGAGGTGCTGAGGATAAGCGTGTCGAACTGGTTCTGCCATTCGGTCACGGCGGGGCGCGCCACTTCGACGCCGCAGGTGTTCGCGCCGCCGCTGGGCACCAGGCCGCCGTCGGGGCAGGAACTGGCGTCCACGGCCCCTTGCAGGATCAGGTTGGCGGCCAGGTAGGTGTAGGGGATGTCGCTGGAGAGGTCTTCGCTCTCGGTGGGAGTGCTCAACCATTCGGGCGCGCCGCCCACGGGCGGGAAGACCTCCCACGAGTCGGAGCAGGTGGCGACGGGTTGTCCCTGCCATTGCGAGGAGAGCACATCCACGAACCAGTACAGTTGGTCCGGGTCGCCCTCGTCTGATTGCACCACGCGGATCCTGGCGGTAAAGACCGGGCTGCTATCGCCATAGCTGGAATAGGCCCAGAATTTGACTTCGACCCCGTCGTTATCCGTATTGTTCAGGGGTACCGAGCAGAATTCGGCGTCGCAGGCAAATTCCACCCCGTCGAGCGTGCCTTCGATGCGCGTGATAGTCTCGTTGGGCAGGGGTTCCTGTCCCGTTACCACCAGGCTGGGCAGGCTCTCGCACACGCTGGTCGAAACGCTGGAAACGGATTCGCAATTCTCCAGCGTCAGCCAGGCGGCGGCTTCGGGCAGTTTGGTGGGAATTTCTTTGGAGGCGGGTTTTTCGAA
>CALLJA010000313.1 GCA_938008865.1 uncultured Anaerolineales bacterium | reverse complement strand
TGCTGGAGTTGCTCAAGAGCTGGGGCACCGAGCGCGTAGTGATCTGCGGCATGATGACCCACATGTGCGTGGACGCCACCGTCCGCGCGGCGGCCGACCTGGGCTTCAAGGTGCTTGTGGCCGAAGACGCCTGCGCCACCCGCGACCTGGTCCATGAGGGCGTGACTGTCCCTGCGGACCACGTCCACAGGGCCTTCCTGGCAGCCTTCAAATCCTACGGCCAGGTGCTGACGGCGGAACGGGTCATCACTCTGCTGGCTGGTGAACGGGCCTTGTAAAAGAAATCCCCTCCGCGAGAATTTCACGGAGGGGATCGTGTTTTTTAGCAGTTGCCTATGGCTTTCTTACCCACAACTTCCAGCGCAGGAGGATGGGAGTCAGAATGATGATCGCGATCAGCGCGCTGACGAAGACCAGGCCGTCGGTCGAGCCGATCTCCGATTGCCCGGCGGGGGGCGGGGTGACGGTGGCTTGCAGCGCGGAGGCGCTCGTCCCGGCTGCGCCGGTCAGCTCCCCGGCGGGCTGTCCAAGGGCGGCGCTCAACAGGGCCAGCAACAATCCAAGACCAACCAGGGCGGCAGGGCGCAGGATGTGCAGGGGTTTGTTCATAGCCACGACAAGTATATCACCTCGCCGCTCGTCCGCGCGTGTAAACTATTTTTGTGTAATTCAGGCTAATTGTATCGCTTATATGTACTTTCGTCTTCTTTTCGATTATAATGCGCCCCGCCGGTGGGGCTTACTTCCTGAGGAGAGAGTAATGAAACGCTTTGTGTTCGCCGCTTTTTTCGCCCTTGTCCTGGTGGTGTTAGGGACGAGTTTCGTGTCAGCAGGTGGGATGCAGCAAACGCCGAATGTCGTGACAGGGGCCCAACTGTACGACAAGTGGTACGCCGCCCTGGGTGTGCAAGCGCCTGAGGGCAATATGCCCATCTGGAGCCGCCAATCCACCAACAGCCGTTCGGGCGCCGAAACCTGGCGCTGCGCCGAGTGCCACGGCTGGGACTATCGCGGTGTGGATGGCGCGTACGCCGCGGGTTCCCATAAGACAGGCTTTCCCAGCCTGATGATTGTCACCGCCAACCTCTCGCAAGAGGAGATCGTGGCGCACCTGCAGGGCGCGAATGACGCACAGCACGATTTTTCCGCATATCTAGACGAACCTTCCATGCAGAAACTGGCGGTCTTCCTTAAAGAAGGCTTGGTGGATGATTCGCAGTACATCGACTCGGCTTCGCTCAACGTGATCGGCGGGGATGTCGAGCATGGCAAGAGTCTGTTCGACGCGACCTGCGCCAAGTGCCACGGCGCGGACGGGGCCAAGATCGTCTTTCGCGGCGAGGGCGTGGACGAGTACCTGGGCGACGTGGCCCAGCGCGACCCCTACCGCTTCCTGCATCGCACCCGCTTCGGCGTGGCCGGGACCGAGATGCCGGTCGGCTTCAGCCTGGGCTGGACTCCCGCCGACGGCCGCGACGTGCTGGCTTATGCCCAGTCCCTGCCCGAGGCGCAGACCTCGGCCGAGGTAACGGGGGCAGGCCAGGGGTCCGCGCCCGCGCCCCAGGACCTGGGCGGCCCAAGCGACAACTGGGTATCGGGCGTCTTCACCGGCATCCTGGCCGCGTTGGGTACTATCGGTACGGCAATCCTCTTCCTGTTCTTCATTGTGATGATCGGCGTGGCGGTGGTCTTCGTCCTGCGCCGCAGCAAGTAATTTCCAGGAGACTCCATGGTCAAACGCTTTATGTCCTGGCTGAGCGACCCGCTTGGCCGCATTGGGCTGCTCATCGCCTTTCTGGCGGTGTTCAGCGGCGCGGCGTTTGGGTTGTACACCACCCAGACCGCCCCGCCCCAGCCCATCCAGTTTCCACATGCCTTGCATGTCGGTTTGGAAATTCAGTGCTTGTACTGCCATCCCGGCGCATACCGTCAGGCTTCGGCCGGTCTGCCGACCGAAACCAAGTGCTGGGGCTGCCATCAGCAGTTGTCGAAATATGCGGATGGTACAGTGGCGCTGCCCGCCGAATTGCAGAAGTTAAAAGGCTACGTGGACGCCGGCCAGCCCATCCCGTGGGTGCCGGTGGCGCAGGTGCCCGACTTCGTTCATTTCAACCACCGCCCGCACGTGGCGGCCGGCTTGAACTGTGAGAACTGCCACGGCAATATGGCGGTCACAGGCTTCACGGTGGCCGAGAACCCGCAGGTGATGAACATGGGTTGGTGCCTGGAATGTCACCGCGCGCGCACGGCGGAAGACCCCGAGAAGCGCACCAAGTTGCTCGACTGCGGCACCTGCCATTATTAGACCGGGCGAAAGGATAGCGAAATCATGACTGACAATTTTTCCCGGCGCGACTTCCTCAAGCTGGCATCGGTCGGTGCGGCCACCACGGCCATCCTGACGGGCTGCGGTCCCGCCTCGCGCTATGTGACCCGCGAGCCGTACACGCAGATGCCCGAGTACACCTACAACGGCCAGAGCACCTACTACGCCACCACCTGCCGCGAGTGCGCGGCTGGCTGCGGTTTGGTGGTGCGCACCATGCAGGGACGCGCCCTTAAAGTGGAGGGGAATAAGAATCACCCCGCCAACCTCGGCAAGACCTGCGTGCGCGGCCAGGCCACGCTGCACGGCTTGTACAACCCCGACCGTGTGCAGGATCCCGCCAAGCAATCCAAGCGCGGTTCGCGTGATTTCTCCAACATGGATTGGGACGCCGCCATCGCTGTGGTGGCGGACGCGCTCAAGAACACCGACCCCGCGGGCGTGGCCTTCCTGATGGGCATGGCCCCCGACCATCTCTTCGACCTGGTCTCGGACCTGGCCAAGGCCGTCGGCGCGCCCACCCCGATCCGCTTTGGGGCGCTGGGCATGTTCGAGGCGCGCGCCACGCTCGGCAAGGCCGTCGAGAACCTCTTCGGTCAGGCCGCCATGCCGTTCTTCGACCTGGGCAAATCGGACCTGGTCTTCTCCTTCGGCGCGAACTTCCTCGAAACCTGGCTCGCGCCGGTGGCCTTCACGCGCGGATTTGCGAACATGCGCCGCGGCGGCGGTCACGGACGTGGCACGCTGGTTCACTTCGAGCCGCGCATGTCCCAGACTGCTTCGAAAGCAGATATGTGGATTCCCATCACGCCCGGGACCGAGGGCCTGGTGGCGCTCGCGATTGGCCGTATCGCCGCGGAAGCGCGCGGTGCGACGTCTGCGGCGTTCGAGAATGTGGACGTGGAAGCCATCGCCAGTGCCTCGGGTGTCAGCGCCGAGAAACTGGACGAGTTGGGCAAACTGTTCGCCTCGGCGGACGCGGCGCTGGCCATTCCTGGCGGCGCGGCGCTGGCCCACAGCAACGGACTCGAAACCGCCGAAGCCGTGCTGGCGCTCAACGCGCTGGTCGGCGGACTGGGCCGCGCGGGCGGCGTGCTCCTCGCCCCGCTGGCTCCCATGCAGACCGAGTTCAGCCGTCCCGCCAATATAGCGGAAATGGCCGACTTCGTCGAGAAGATGAAGGGCGGCAAGATCAAGACCCTCTTCGTTCACGGCGTCAATCCCGTCTTCGAATTGCCCAAATCGTTGGGCTTCGAGGATGCGCTCAAGAGCGTGGGGACCGTCATCTCGTTTGCGACCTTCCCCGACGAGACCGCCATGCAGGCCGATTACGTCTTCCCCGACCATCACGGACTTGAGTCTTGGGGCTACCAGCGCGTGGCGGCGGGTTCGTCGCAGTCCGCGCTTTCGGGCGCGCAGCCCGTGGTTTCGCCCTACTACAATACACGCGCCACAGCAGACGTGTTCCTGGCTGCTGCCGCGTCGGCGGGCGGGGCGCTGGCCCAGGCGCTGCCGTTCAAGGATGAAGTCGAATTCATTCAGAGCAAGCTCGTAGCGCTGGTAGGCGAGGGCGACGGCTACTTCGGCGCGCCCGAGATCAACACTTTCACGGCCTACTTCCAGCAGTACGGCGGCTGGTGGAAGACCGTGGAGGAACTGTCCACTCCGAGCGGTGACGTTCTGGGTAAGGCCATCAAGGTCGGCGAGGCCAAGTTTGCGGGCGAAGGCGAGTTCTACTTGCACCCGTTCGTCTCGCCCGTGTTGGGAGAGGCGGGCGCGAACAAGCCCTGGCTGCAGGAAGTCCCCGACCCGACCACCACCGTCATGTGGGGGTCGTGGGTCGAGATCCATCCCGAGACCGCCCACGAGTTGGGCGTGGACAACGACGACGTGGTCCTGATCACGTCCGAGGCGGGGGCGGTGGAAGCGGTCGTTTACAAGTATCCCGCCATCCGCCCCGACACGATCGCCATGCCGTTCGGGCAGGGTCACAGCGCGTATGGCCGCTACGCCGAGGGACGCGGGTCCAATCCCGCGGACCTGTTCGGCGAGCAGGTAAACGACGCAGGCGACCTGGCCTTTGCGGGCATGCGCGTCAAAGTGGAAAAGACGGGCAAGACCTATCCGCTGGCCCGCCTGGAGAGCCGCATGGGTGTGTACGGCGAAGCCCTGGGTGAGGAGCATTAATCCTATGACAATTGAATTGAAGATTCCTGAATACAGCGCAAACTGGGCCGAGGGCGAACAGCAGGGCAAGTGGGGCATGGCCATCGACATGGACATCTGCACGGGCTGTCAGGCCTGTGTGGCCGCCTGCGCGATGGAGAACAACATCCCCTTTGTGGGCGAAGCGGACTCAGGCTATGGCCGTTCGATGCACTGGATCCGCACTGAGCGCTTCTGGGAAGGCGAGTTTCCCGAGATCAAGATGACGCCCTACCAGCCCGTGCTATGCCAGCAATGCGGACACGCCCCCTGTGAGCCGGTCTGCCCCGCCTTTGCCACGGTGCACAGCCAGGCCGAAGCGCTCAACCTGCAAGTCTACAACCGATGCGTGGGCACGCGCTACTGCGCGAACAACTGCCCCTACCAGGTGCGCTCGTTCAACTGGCGCGATTATGAGCGCCCCGAGCCGCTGCCCAACCAACTCAACCCAGATGTGACCGTCCGCCGCCGCGGTGTAATGGAGAAGTGTACCTTCTGCATCCAGCGCATTCATCGGGCGCAGGATCAAGCCAAGGCCGAGGGCCGTGAAGTGGCCGACGGTGAGTTCACCACCGCCTGCGCCCAGGCCTGCCCTGCCGATGCCATCGTCTTTGGCCGTATCGACGATCCCGAGAGTGCTGTCAGCAAACTGGCGGGCGGCGCGCGCGGCTTTCACATGCTCGAAGAACTCGGCACCCTGCCTGCCGTGACCTATCTCAAGGGAGGCTAGCCATGGCTTCTGAAAAACATAACGACCACGCGCACGACCACGCTGCGCACCTGCGCGAAAAGCACCTGATGCTCGACCCGCTCCCGCGCGGGCAGATGAACGACATGGTCATGGAGTCGATGCGCGCCACCTCGTGGAAGTTCTGGGTGGTCTTCGGCGTCCTGAGCGTGATCGTGGCGGTCTTCCTGTTCGGGGCCTGGGGCTACATGATCGCCAACGGCCTGGGCGTAGCGGGCGTCAACCGCCCGTCGTACTGGGGCATCTTCCTGGTCAACACCGTGTTCTGGATCGGAATCAGCCACGCAGGCACCTTCATCTCCGCCATCCTGCGCGTGTTCAAGGCCGAGTTCCGCCGCCCGTTCACCCGCGCTGCCGAATTGATGACCACCTTCGGCCTGGTCCAGGCTGGCTTCAGCATCTTCATGCACATGGGCCGCGTCTGGCTCTCGTACTGGCTGATGCCCATCCCCAACCAGCGCGGACTGTGGCCGAACTTCCACTCGCCGCTCTCGTGGGACCTGCTGGCCATCACCACCTACCTGCTTTCGTCCACCATGTACCTGTTCCTGCCGCTCATCCCCGACCTGGCGATGGCGCGCGACCGCACGCCCGACGGCACCTGGCAGAAGACCTTCTACCGCGTGCTGGCGCTGGGCTTCCGCGGCACCGAAGGCGAGTGGACGCATCTGCGCAACGCGATGAACATCTTTGCGTGGGCGATCATCCCGGTCATGTTCTCCGTCCACACCATCGTGTCATGGGACTTTGCCGCCGCCACCCGCCCGGGCTGGAGCTCCACCATCTTCGGCCCCTACTTCATCGTCGGCGCGCTGCACTCGGGCATGGGTGCGGTTGCCATGGTGCTGGCGGTCATCCAGAGCCGCATGAAGCACATGAAGTACTTCATCCGCGGCGAGCACTTCGAAGGACTGGGCATGCTCATGTTACTGGTCTCGATGGCCTGGGCCTACTTCTTCTTCAACGATTACATGGTGCAGTGGTACGGCGGCGACAAGTGGACCCAGCAGTTGCTGCACTTCCACGAAGCGGGCCCGCTCGGTTGGATGTGGTTCGCCATGCTGGTCTTCAACGTGGCCATTCCGTGGGTTACGCTGTGGAACAAGAAATGGCGCTCCAACCCCTGGCTGCTGTTCACGGTCGGCCTGCTGATCAACGTCGGCATGTGGTTTGAACGTTACATCATCATCCCCATTTCGCTGACCATCAACCGCATGCCCTTCACCTGGCGCATGTACACGCCTGGCGTCGAGATCTACCTGGGTATTGGTACAGTGGCCTTCTTCATTCTATTGTATATGGGCGCTTCGCGCCTGATTCCGCTCATCCCGGTCTGGGAGGTGCAGGAGGGCCAGATGGCCCATTCGCTCAAGACCTATGGCCGCGAGACCGTTGTTACGGTCAGCGAATTGGAATAGGAGGACCGACATGACAACCAACGTATCCCTCCTGGCCGTTTTTCCCGACCTCGAGCCTGCCGCCGATGCGATCGAGCAGCTCCGCAGCCTGGGCGTCCCCGATGACCAGATGAACGTCATCTCGGGCGTGCCTGTGACCGAAGCCATGCTTGGCCGTCCCCGCCAGTGGACCAATGTCCCGAGGCTGGCCCTGGGCGGCGCGCTGGCGGGCCTTGCCATCGGCGCGTTTCTGGCTTTTGCCACGCCCATCCAATATCCCATCCAGGTGGGCCGCCAGGCTTTCATCCCCGGCCCACCGAGCGTGGTCATCCTGTTCGAGATGACCATGTTGGGTTTGCTTCTGTCCACCTTTCTGGGCGTGTTCCTCGACAGTTACTTCCCGTCCTACCGCCCGATGCACTATGTGCCCGAGATCAGCGACGGCAAGATCGGCGTGTTCTTTTCCTGTCCGCAGGAGAACTCTGAAAAAATCACCAAGGCCATGACCGCCCTGGGGGCCGAAAAGGTCGAGGCCGCGGAGGCGCAACCCTTATGAGACTGTTCAAGCAACTACTCGGTGTTTTTGCTGTTCTAGGCGTGGCTTTTTCTGTGCTGTCGCTCTTCACCTTTGATGTGATTAAGATCGACTGGGTCACTTTCATGGAGATCCAGCCCGCCTACCGCCCGATGGAAAATCCCCTCGCGGTGCCCGCCCGTTCGATTCCCGTCGAGGGTCCGCTCTCGATCCCCAACATGGGCGCGCCCGAGAACCCCGTCCCCGCCGACGAGGTATCTGTCGCGCGCGGGGCGCAACTCTTTGCCGTTCACTGTCAGATGTGCCACGGCGTGGCTGGCATGGGTGATGGCACCATCGCCGCTCACATCGTCAACAAGCCCGCCAACCTGACGTTGGATGTGACCCAGTCCAAGAGCGACGGATCGCTGTTCCTGACCATCTCGAACGGCGTGCTGGGGCGTATGCCGCCCATGAACGAGAACCTGACCCTGCGCGACCGCTGGGACCTGGTCAACTTCATCCGCACGCTGGCCGCTGTAAAGTAGGGGAGGAGTCGAACCGATGTCTGAAAACAACGATGTCCGCAAGTTCATCTACACCACGGTCGTGCTGTTTGTGGTGGTGTTGGTGAGCTTCATCAGTTTTGCCTACGTGTCTTCGTGCGGGTTCACACTCAACTGCACCCGCGGCCAGGCCTACGTGTACCGCACGCCCGTCCCGACGCTAATCCCCGCCACCCTGCCCGCGCCCGACCGCACCCGCGCCCAGACGGCCTTCAACAAATGCCAGGTCGCGGCTGTGGACCTGATCGGTGCCTGGGTCTCGGCAGGCTACCCCGAGAACGACAAGTTCAGTTTCACCGACGTCAAGGGCGTTCCCTGTGAGGGCAGCTTCAAGAAGGATGTCCAACCGCTCTTCCTTGAGTCGAGCCTGTGGTACCCGGGCTCCCTGGCTTGTGCCTCCTGCCACCAGTCTGACCTGAAAGTGGCCGTCAAGAACATGGACCTGAGTTCCTACGCGGGTATCCTCGCGGGGTCCAACCGCGCCAACGGCGAGGCCAAGGGCACCGACATCCTGGGCGGCGGCAACTGGGAGAAATCCCTGCTGTACCAGATGCTCTATGCCCCGAATGGACAGTCCACCATCGGCCGCCCGCTCATGCCGCTGGGCCGCCCTGCCGACGTCCCCGAGAAGGGACCGCTGGTATACGCGGGCGAGCCCGTCGGCGAGCCTGTGGCCGCTGAACCCGCTCCCACGCCCGTACCCTGACCTGCGCCTGAATCAAAACGTCCCCGCTCCGAAGTGTTGGAGCGGGGACGTTTTTGTTTGGGCTATTTGCCGAGCGGAACTTCGCTGATCCCAAACTCTTCGCAGTGACGTTTCCACTCGTCGGCTGAGAGTTCGGTCCGCGCGAGCCGATAGAAAATGGAGAACGGCTCGAAGTGGCGCCCATCCTTGCGGAGCAGGATATTCTCGCCGGGCGTGTTGACGGCCTGCCAGCCCCGTTCCTGCAATGTCACGATCAGGCCCACGCCGACCGCATTGTTCACGATCTGGATCTGGTTGTCGCGCGTCACCTGTTGAACCGTGATGCCCGGCGGCAGGAGTTTTCCCGCCCGCGCCACCAGCGTAAACCAACGCTCCACCTCGCGGGCGGCCTGGGGGATTTGGGACGGTGTCAGGTCTTTGAGGATGCCCGCATAGGTCGCTACGGATTTCGTCCAGGCGGGCAGGTACACCTTTTCGAGCACCTCGTCCCAGGCGATCTCCTTGAGCGTTGGGAGCGTTTCAGGTTTGGCAAGGATGGTCTGGAGCAGCGACGTCTCGAGGTCGGGCAGATCAGGCAGCAGGACAGAGGCGGGACGGGCGTCGTGCGGACTGCCGGGCGGCAGGTCCTTCAAGGCTTCCACCCGCTGCTTCAGCGAGGGGTGGGTGTCGTACGGATTGGTTTGATCCACCCGCATCTGTTCCTGTTCGCTGCGGGCGACGAGGCTCGCGATCCGCGACGAGCGCAGAAAACGCTCGAAGCCCTGGATCATGGGCGGCAGGTAGCCGCCATTGAGCACGGGCGTAAATTCCTGCTGGAAGTAGGCCTGGAAGGCCGGGCCGTAGCTGTGGACCTTTTGCAAGCCCTGGATGGTAATTTGCGCACCGACCGTCCGCGCGGCCAGACGGTCGGCCGAGAATTCCTGCTGGCGCGAGACACTGTTGGTCACCCGCAGGAACAGGTTGGAGTACAGCTCGAAGGGTACGCGCAACACCGACTTTCCCAGGCTGACCACGGTACGGATGATGGCGTTGCGGGTCTTGTAGATCCACGGACCGAGCAGGGTGTCTCCGCCGTGGAAGTGGCCGAACTCGTGTGCCAGGATTGCGCGCAGCTCGTCCACGCTGACCAGGTAAAGCAGGGGCAGGCCAATGCCCATGACGCGGCGGCTGCCAAGCCCCATCAGCCCTCCGCGCTCGGTGACGAAAGCGTTCACGTCGTGGACCAGGTACACATCGCGCGGCTTGGACTGTCCCGTCAGGCTGGCCACGGAATCGATCTGCTCGAACAGGGCGGGATATTTCTTGCGGGTGATGCGCGGCCCGGGTGCGTCAAAATGGTCAATGCGCGGAAAGATGGCCCACAAGATGACGCCCGCGCCGACCAGCGCAAAGACCGTCAGGCGCAGGTTGACCGTGCCGACCACGAAGAATTCGACGTAGATCAGGTACAGCAGTCCGAAGGCGATCCCTAATGCCAATCCATAGAATCCGACCGTGAGCAGCAACGCAATGATACCCCTCCCGATCAAAGACCAACGAGTTTTTGCGTCCATGTGAGTCTCCCTGTTTGCAAGAGTTTTGTGGCTTGAATTATACAACGGCCATAGGGGAATTTTTTGAATAGCATCCTATTAAAACGGCTCTCTGCTATTGGCGGGGTCACGCCACTTTCACCACAGAGTTCACAGAAAAACATCTTCACAAACTCCGCGGTCTTTATGCCCTGTGTAGCCTTGCTGGCGGAGAGGGCGGGATTCGAACAGCGTCCCCTTTGGGG
>CALLJA010000312.1 GCA_938008865.1 uncultured Anaerolineales bacterium | reverse complement strand
CGCAGGTGCGCGAGGCCCTGGCCAGCGGCAAGGACGTGGTCATGCGGGTGGACGTGCAGGGCGCAGAGACGGTTCGCAAGCTGGCGCCCGAGGCGCTGTTGATCTTCATCACCACCGAGAACGGCGAGGAACTGGAGCGCCGTCTGCGCGAACGCAAGACCGAGACAGCCGAGGAGTTGGCCCTGCGCATTGCCACTGCGCGGCAAGAGTTGAAGCGCGTGGCAGCTTTCGATTACGTCGTTCTGAACTGCGACGACCGCCAGGATGAGACCGTGGACCAGGTGAAGGCGATCATCGACGCGGAACATCATCGCGTGCAGCCGCGCAAGGTGACGCTGTGAATCAGACCCCGCCCCTGGACCCCCAGCCTGTTCCGCCGCCCCAGGCGGTGGCCGTGCCCCTGCCGGCCCAAGTCCCTTATGTGACCTACACGATTGTCGGTGTGACGGCGCTGGTGTATGCGCTGCAATTACTCAGTGTGGCGCTGATGGGCGAGGTGGTGCATGGCCTCGATTATCTCGAACTGTACGGTGCGCGCATCAACGAATTGATCCGTGCGGGCGAGGTGTGGCGCTTCCTCACGCCCGCTCTGCTGCACGCTTCCCCCTCGCATATCCTGTTCAACATGTACGCGCTGTTCACGTTCGGCTCCGGGCTGGAACGCAATTTTGGGCATGGACGTTTCCTGCTGTTGTACGCACTCGGCGCGTTCGCGGGTAATGTATTCTCGTTCCTGTTGATGGGCGATAACGGGTTTTCGGTCGGCGCTTCGACGGCGGTCTTTGGGTTGATCGGCGCGGAGGGCGTCTTCTACTACCAGAACCGAAAGTTGTTCGGAGAACAGGTCAGGGGCGTGATCGGGAACGTGGTCTTCGTGATCGTCCTGAACCTGTTCATCGGCCTGACCCCGGGCATCGACCTGTGGGGGCACGTCGGCGGGCTGTTTGGCGGCCTGATCTTCACCTGGTTCGGCGGCCCGAATTGGAAGGTGGAGGGAATTTTTCCGTCCTTTCAATTGGTGGATGAACGCGAAGGGCGCGATGTGCTTCTGGCTGCCCTGACGGTGCTGGTCCCGTTTGTGGGGTTGGCTGTGTGGGGAATGGTGAAGTGAACGAGAGATGAACGGAGATGGAAAGATGGGATAAAAAAACGAGGCCGCAAGGCCTCGTTTTCATTTGAATGGATTCCTAACTCACATGCGCCAGGCGCGGGTCGAGCGCGTCGCGCAGACCGTCGCCGAGCAGGTTGAATGAAAGTACGGTCAGCATGATGGCTAGGCCAGGGTAGAAGACCAGGTGCGGGGCAGTGAAGACCTGGTTCCGCTCCGCGCCGAGCATCGAGCCCCACTCGGGTGTGGGCGGCTGCGCACCCAGCCCCAGGAAGGACAGCGCGGCTGCGTCGAGGATGGCGGTGGCGATGCCGAGCGTGCCCTGCACGATCAGCGGCGTCAATGCGTTGGGCAGGATGCGGCGGAACAGGATTTGGTTGGTATTTCCGCCCAGCGCCCGCGTGGCAGAGACGTAATCCATCTCGCGCACCGAGAGCACTGAGGCGCGTACTACACGCGCGTAGGAGGGAATCGAGACGATGCCGATGGCTAGAAGAGCGTTGATCAGGCCGGGGCCAAGCACGGTTACGATGGCGATGGCCAGCAGAAGCGAGGGGAAAGCTAACAGCACGTCCATGACGCGCATGATGATGTTGTCGACCCAGCCGCCGAAGTATCCGCTCAGCGCGCCCAGCACGGTTCCGATGGCAATGGCAAAACTGACCGTGGCCAGGCCCACCATCAGGCTCAGGCGCGAACCGTAGAGCAGGCGGCTGAACTCGTCGCGGATGTTGCCGTCGGTGCCGAGGATGTGCTGGGGTTGGTCTGCGGGGCAGCCGAACAGGTGGATGCAGGGAGCCGAGCGCTTGTCCAGGTTTTGGGGCGGGTTGGCATCCAGCATCGAGAGGGTCGGGGGGTAGGGCGCCAGCCATTGGGCGGTCAGCGCCACGAAGACCAGGATGCCTAGAATGACCATGCCCAGAATGGCCGACTTGCGTTTGAAGAGCCGCCGCCAGGTGATCTGCCATAGGCTGACGGATTTGAGCGACAGGCCTTCCGCGTCGAGTTTAGCGATTTTAGGGGTTTCGGCAGTCATGGGACCATCCTAGTTCAAGCGGATGCGCGGATCGAGGTAGGCGTACGAGATATCCACGATCAGGTTGAGGGCGACAAAGAAGATGGCGATTACCACAGTGAAGGCTTGCACGATGCCGTAGTCGCGGGCGGTGATGGCATCGTACAAGATGCGTCCCACGCCCGAGAGGTTGAAGACCGTCTCGGTCAGCACTGCGCCGCCCAGCAATCCGCCCAGCGACAGGCCGATGACCGTCACCAGCGGAAGCAGGGCGTTGCGGAAGGCGTGTTTGGTGATGACCACGTTGCGAGCCAGACCCTTGGCGCGCGCCGTGCGGATGTAATCCTGCCCGAGCACCTCCAGCATGGCCGAGCGCGCCATGCGGGCGATCAGCGCCATGGGGATGGTGCCCAACGCGACAGCCGGCAGGATCATGTGCTTGATCGCATCGCCCAGCGTTTCCCAGTCTGCAGAAAGAACTGAGTTGAGGATGTTCATGCGGCTGATGAATTCGGCCAGGGTGGAGAAGAACCCGCCCGAACCGAGCGAAAGTCCCCATACGTCATAGAAGGGCGTGGTCAGGATGCCGGGTGAGAGCCGTCCCGAAGGTGGCAGTTGGAAGGGGGTATCTTTCAGCGCCAGCGCAAAGACATATGCCAGCATCAACCCGAGCCAGAAAACTGGCATCGAGACGCCGATATTGGCCCATAGCATGGTAAGCACATCCACCCACGAGTTGTGGCGCACAGCCGAGATTACTCCCAGAGGCACACCCACGAGAATGCTGATCAGCAGGGCCGCAACGGCCAATTCCACCGTGATGGGCAGGCGTTCCATCAGCAGGTCGGTGACCGGTTTGGAGAAGCGGAAGGAGCGCCCAAAATCGCCATGCGCGATCTCGTTGACATACACCCCGAACTGGACCAGGATGGGCTTGTCCAACCCGTGCCGCGAAATGAATTCGTTGCACACTGCGTCGGTGGCTTTCTCTCCCAGCATGGCGCGACAGGGGTCGCCCGGGATGAGACGGCTCAACGCGAACGTGGCAAATAAAATTCCGAACAAGACCGGAATACTAAGCAGGAGGCGTCGCAGGATGTATGTGGTCATGGCATCTTTTGGGAGACCCCCGGCGGGAGTGGGCCGCGCCGGGGGTCTGAAAGGGTGAAGCCGTTTCTTGGATTATTCGGCCGGGGCGTTCAGGAACGGGCCGAAGAGTCCGCTCCAGTACGAGAACGCGCCGGTGTTGCCGGTGTGCAGCGGGTTGGCCGCATCCCATTGCAGGACAAGCGAGGCCACCACATCGGCGGCATCGAGGGTGAAGCCGTTGTGGAACTTGACGTCCTTGCGCAGGGTGAAGGTCCAGGTCATCAGGTCGTCGCTGGCGGTGTAGGTCTCAGCCAGGACGGGTTCCACTGCGGTGCCGGCCGTTTCGTAGCCGAGCAGGGCCTGGGTCACCTGTTCGCAGGCGCGCAGGGATTCACCGTCGGTCTCATCTGCGCAGTAGAGCGAGATGGGTTCGGCGTTCTGCATCCACACGAAGGTGTCGGCGCCGTTATCCATGACCGCGAAGTTCTCGTTGCCGAGCGGGCTGGCGTGGCCGCCGGTCACAGCGGCCTTGTAGGCCACCGCCGAGCCGCCGTGCGCCACAGGGATCATCGGGACATGCTGCTTGATGAGGTTGTTGGTTTCCTCGTAGAAGGGCTTACGCTCTTCATCGGAGGCGCGCTGAGCGCCGTTCTCGATGGCGGCCACGAGGTCCTCGTACTTGTCGCCGAACTGCTTGGAGGAGCCGGCCCCGAAGTGGTAGCCGACGAAGTTGGTCTGGTCGGGATAGTCCGCGCCCCAGCCCAGCAGGTGCAGGCCATCGAGCGAGCCGGAGTCAGCGGCATCAAGGAAGGCGCCGGATTCCATCACGTCGATCTCGACCGTCACGCCCAAGTTTTCCTTCAATTGGGCCTGGATGTCCTGAGCCACCACGTTCGGGTCGGGCAGGTAGCCGCGGACCACGTCGCGGTAGTGCAGTTTGATGGTCGGGAAGGGATTGTCGGCGTTGTAGCCGGCTTCTTCGAGCAGGGCCTTGGCGGCTTCGGGGCTGAAGTCGTACCAGCCCTCGCCCACACAGCCGTTCGGGATCGAACAGGGCGTGAAGTGGGAGGCAACTTCGGAGCCGGCCGGGTAGAAGTTATCCACGATGCGCTGGCGGTCGATGGCCTGGGCAAACGCCTGGCGGACCAGTTCGTTGTCGAACGGCGCAAAGGTGTTGTTCATGCCGATGTACATGATGTTCAGGGCCGGGCGGGTCATGAGAGCCAGGTTCGAGTCGCCTTCAACGGTGGCGAAATCATCCGGGCCAACGTTGTCGATGCCGTCCACCGTGCCGGACTGCAGTTCGAGCAGGCGCTGGGCCGACTCAGTACCCCAGCGGAAGACCAGGGTGTCGACCTTGGCCTTTTCACCCCAGTAATCAGCGAAGGACTTGAAGACGAGCTGGTTGCCGCGTTCCCACTGCGCCACGTAGTATGGGCCGGTGCCAATCGGCTTCTCGAGCAGCGCGCCGTTGCCGCCGGTCGAGGCAAGGTATTCGCGAGGCTGGATGCCAAAGGAGGTGAAGGCGATCTTCGAGGGGAAGGCGGGGTCGGGCACGCACAGCGTGATCTTGACCGTGGTCTCATCCACCGCTTCGATGGACTTGATCTCGCCGCCGTAATCGCAGTTCGGGGCCTCGACCTTGGTGGGTGCGAAGGCCTCTTCCTTCAGACCCTCGGTCTGGACGGCGGGCTTGGAACCACCGCCGCAGGCGGTCAACAGCAGGCTGGCCAGGACGACCAGCGTAAGCACGACAAAAAATTGGCGTTTCACTGTGTTCTCCTCCGGAGAATATGAAATGGTTTTTTTTACTTGCCGGACAGCGGGGGGAAACAGGTACACTTCGAGACAGGGCACCTCCTTCTGAGTGGGTTAACAAATTATACAGCAAAAAAAACGTCAACGCACCGGCAGGGGCTGACCAAATCCATCGAGATGTGCCGCAGACGGGTCGGCGGGCCACAGGCCGGGTATCTTCGCGCCGCATTGCGGACAGGTCCCCTGCCCGCTGATGTGGTATTCGCGAATGACGTATCCGCGCCGCTTGACCAGCACGCCGGCGCAATTTGGGCAGGTGGTGTCTTCGTATTCCCCCACCCGCCCGGGCAGGTTACCGGCATAGACGAAGCGCAGCCCGGCCTCGCGCCCGATGTCGGCGGCGCGCCGGAGCGTGGCCGCGTCGGTGTCCGCAGGGTCGGTCATTTT
>CALLJA010000311.1 GCA_938008865.1 uncultured Anaerolineales bacterium | reverse complement strand
CATGAAAACAGCCTCCGCGCTTCGCGAAGGCTGTCCTTGTGACCGACCAGGGACTTGAACCCTGAACCCACTGATTAAGAGTCAGTTGCTCTGCCATTGAGCTAGTCGGCCAAACGTGCGGGCAGTATTATACCGCAAAGGGGTATTGTGTCAACACGTATGAGCGGGTAAAAGATCAGAAAATCGCAGTACGAAAATAACAGCCCGAAAGGAGATTGTCCTTGCGGGCTGACATCGATAAAGGGGCGGGCTAACTCACGGGGGGCAGGGGTTCGTCTGTAGCGGAGACGGTCACAGGCACAGGGGCGGGTCGGCGCGAATTAAGCACGGTCAGCGACACGCCGCCCAGGCCGATCAGGCCGATCAGGGATTGCAGCAGGAAACCCAGGCAGGGGAACAGTCCCAGCAGGCCGACGGCCAGCGCCAGCATGAAGGTACCCGCGCCCGCCACGAGCGGGGCGTTCCAGTTCAGGTGGAAGGCCTGTGTGAAGCGCTCGCCCAGTTCCTGCCCGATGGCGATCAGACCAAACATCCAGGCTAGGGCCAGGGCGAATATGCCCAGCGCCGCCGCAGGCGAGAGGATCAACGTCAGGGCCAGGATGCCCAGCGCGAAGACACCCAGCACCAGGGTCAGCAGGCCGAATCCGCCCGCCACCAAAGGCTGCGAGACAATGGCTCCGCTGACGCGCTCCATCTGCGGCTGGAGGAACAGGGAGGCTAGCATGGCAATCCCTGCCATGATCATGGCCGTCACGAAGGCCTGGCCGACTGAGCCGAAGAAATCCCAGAACGGGTTGTAGTTGATTTCCACGCCCGGGCGTGGGCTGGGCGGCGCCAGGTCTTCGGGCGAGTCGGGCAGGATGACGGTGGGCGTCTCGACATCGGTGACGATGTTGCCCGTCACCTGCGCGCCTTCGTCCTGCTCGATGTTCCCGCCGACGGTGCTGATATCACCGTCGACCAGGGCGGTGCGTAACAAGGCCGCGTCGCCGCCGATCAGGGCCAGGTCGCCGTCGAGGGTGCCGCCCAGGCTCAGGTTACCGCCAATCAGGGCCGAGTCACCGTTGATGCGGGCGCCTTCCGCCACCGAAACATTGCCGCCAATGACAGCCATGCTGCCCTTGACCACGGCATCCTTCTGGATGGTGACGTTGCCGCCAATGACCACCAGGTCGCCGTTGAGGGTTTGCCCCTCGGCCAGGACAAAGTTATCGCCGAAGACTACCTTGCCCTCGGCCAGGCTGCTGTGCAGCCCCTGTGCCGAAGCGGACATGGCAGGCGCCAGCATCAGCGCCAGCAAAAGCAGGCTGGTAAGGATTTTGGAAATTGTCTTCATGATCATCACACTCCTCGCGGGACGCGGGTAAACCGCCAGATGGAAACCGTCCACAATAGGCTGATGCCCGCCGCGACCGAGGCCAGGGCCATCCACACCAGGGGCGGCACAAAACCAGGCACGACGCGCAAAAAGACCGAACCGACCTCCGTAAAGGTCTGGACGGAGGACACAATAAACAGGAGATAAGCCAACGCAAGGTTGATCCACTCGGCGGGCGAATCGGCCAGTCTGCCCAACAGGGGAAAGACCAGCCAGGTCAGCACGGTCATCCCCGCCAGCGAGAAGACCAGGATGCCCCAGAAGCGCCTGCGGCGGTCGGCAACGCGACGGGCTTCCAGGCGCGCCTGGAAGCGTTGTGTGAAGCCCGCAGCAGGTGCGACCATGCGCGGGGCGCGCAGGGCCAGGCCCGTCTCAGCCAGCGCCGTGCAGCGCGGACAGGCTCGCAGGTGCGAATCCAGTTCGCGGCGTTGCTCGGGCGCCAGGGGCAGGTCATCCAGCAGCCAGGACTCAAAAGGCTGGTGATTCATGGGGTCTCCTTTGGGAGCGGGTCTTGGGAGCCTGTCCCTGCCACAGGCCCGCCAGTTCGCGGCGGGCGCGGTGCAGGCGGCTCTTGACCGCGCTGACGGTGAGGTGAAGGGCTTCGGCGATCTCGGCCTCCGAAAGTTCATGCCAGTAACGCATGACGATGGCGGCGCGGTCGGTGGCGTCGAGATGGTGAAGCAGGCCCTGAATCTGCTCGCGCTCTTCCTTGCGGAGCGAGGCGGATTCGGGGGTGACGGCGGCGGGGTCGGGCAGTTCATAGCCCGCCTCACCCTCGTCGGCTTCGTCGATGGAAAAGATCGCCAGTTTGCGGCGGCGCAGACGGTCGATGCAGTAGTGCGCAGCGATCGACAGCAGCCAAGTGGCAAACGGCCGTTTGCGGTCGTAGCGCTGGATGTGTTGATAGACGCGCAGGAAGGTCTCCTGCGCGGCATCTTCCGCGGATTCAGGCTCGCCCAACATGCGATAGCACAGGTTGTAGACGGGCGTCTGATACGTTTCGACTATATAAGTGAAGGCTTCATCGCTGCCTTGCTGCGCCTGGAGCACCCAGGACATTTCGTCGTTCACGCGCGCTCCTTGTTTTTCTATCAAACTATACGCACGGAATCAGGGATGGTTGCAGGGTTGGGAGGGGAAATTTGCCAGTTTTTCTGGCAACAGACAAGATTAATGTACCCCAAAGGCGTTCGAAATGCAAAGTTTTGTCCTGAAACTCAAACCGCCGAGACTTGGAGCAGCGTTCTGACGTTCTGCGCTCCAGGCCTTGGCGGTGAAAGTGGAATGGCAAATTGATTCTCAAATTGGCTATGCGATACTCAAGTAATAAAGCAAACTAGTGGTGGTGACCACCCTCCGCTCCTTCTGGACCGAGGACCTGCCTCAGCGCCCCGAGCCGATCGGCGTAGAGAGCAAATCCAATGGCGACCGCCGTGGTGAGCGGTACCGCCGCAATCAGCCCCAGCGAGCCCACCAGCGTGCGGACAACCTCCTCAGCCACCACGGCAAAGTTGACCAGGTAGGCGTAATTTCCGCGCGCCATCGAGAACATCAACAACATCGGCAGGGACGCGCCCGCGTAGGCCAATACCAGCGTGTTGACCGTGGCCGCCACGTGGTCTTGCCCGATACGCATGGCCGAACGGTACAGCCCAACGAAACCGAGGCCTGGGTTGGCGTGATGCAGCTCGAAGACCGCCGCCGCCTGGGTGGTGACCAGGTCATCCAGCACGCCCAGCGCGCCGATGATCATACCGCCCAACAGCAGGCCGCGCATGTTGAGTGGATTCTGCATACTCTGCGCCAGGAACATGGAATTCTCGTCGCCCATGCCGCTCAGGCGGGTGATCACCACGAACAGGAAGGACAATCCGCCTGTCAGCAACAGTACAACAATCATCGAGAACACGGCCGCATGCGATTTCAGGTTCCAGCCGTAGGTCAGGTAGAGGGTCACGCCCAGCAGGATGGCCGAACCGATGATGCTGACCGTCAGCGGGTCTTCGCCCGCCAGGATGTGCGGGATGATATAGCCAATGATGACCAGCAGGCTAAAAGCCATGCTGAGCAGGGAGCGCAGCCCTTTCCAGCCGCTGATGACCAGGATGGCAACAGCAAAGATGCCTGCCAGCCACAGAAGGGGCGTCGAGCGCATGTAGTCCACGAAATAAGCGTTGACCACGTTATCGGGCGTCTTGCTGATGGTGACCAGCACGCGGTCGCCCACGGCAAGGCGGTAGGTATCGGTGCGCACCTGGCGCTTGCCGTAGTCGATCTCCATCGGGATGCCCTGATACTCCCCTTCCAGGATCTCCACCCGCGCCACCTGGTACGGCTGGGATTGTCCAGTGTCGATGTCGATCGTGCCTTCTTCGAGGATCTGCGTCACGCGCGCGCGGACGGTCTCCGAGCCGTAGGCGGAAAAGGACGCCTCGGGCAGGTCCACATTCGCAAAATAAGGATACACGGCCACGCCGATCACAATCGCCAGCATGGCCACCACGAACCAAAGCGCGGATTTTTTCAAGAAAACCTCACTTGCTCAAATCGCGCGAGGTGGATTCCATCTGCACGAGGAATTTGGCCACCTCGTCGCTAGGCAGGCCGATGCGGAACATCTGCGCGAAACCGTCGCCGAGCATGATGCGCACCAGCCGCCACGAACCCAACTGCGGCTGGAGTCCGCCATCGGGGATCAACGCCACGGCCTGGCCCCACTGCGGATGACTGTCCTGGTAATCGGCCAGCAGCCCCAGGGTCGAAACACGCAACGGGAAGAGACCCGTCGTCTGTGCGGCGCGGGCATCATTCTCAGGGGAAAGCAACCAGTCCATGAAGAGCCAGGTCGCCAGTTGATTCTCCTGCGTGGATTTGAACATGGCCAGCGAAGAGCCGTAGATGGGCAACACGGGCTTATCGCCCGGGAAGGCCAACGCGCGCCAGGTGTCCGTGTTGCCCGCCGCGCCGAAGGCGCGCGTGACGGCGGAGAACTGCGCCAGGTCTGCGGTGATGAATAGGGCATTGCGCGCGGCAAAGGCGGTCAGCGGATCAGTGTCGGCGGCGGGCATCCAGGCGCAGCCATCTTCCTGGAGTTTGCGCACAAAGGTAAAGGCGCTGACGTTGGCGGGCGTCATGAAGCGATAGTCGTCCCCTTCCAGCACGCCGCCGCCGAAGGTTTGCATCCACGAGAGGGCGGTCATCGCGTCGGTGTCGACCAGCCAGCCGCCGAGGGAGTCGTTCTCAGGAACGGCGTCAGTGGTGAGCGATTGGCGGGCGCGGCAGGCCTGCTGACGGAAGTCATCGGGGGTGGACGGGGGGGAGTCGAAGCCCAATTCGGCCGCCCAGGTCTGGTTCCAGAGCAGGAAGCGGGCCGAACGCTGATAGGGCAGCGCCAGGCGGCGGTCGCCCTCCGCATCCTGCGCCCAAAACACGGACGGGAAATCCGCTATTTCGGACTCGCTCCACCCATAGTTTGGATCGGCCAGGTAGGGCATCAGGTCAGCCACGAAGCCATCGGAATCCCAAAGACGGGCATGTTCGGGCAGGGCAATGGCCAGGTTGGGACTCTCGGAGGTGGGCAGGGCGGCGCTGACGTTTTCGAACAGCTCGCTGTAATTCATGTTGCCCACCGCCACCACCTGGATCCCCCACGGGTTGGTGCGGTTGAACTCGTCCATCTGCGACTCGAACAGGCTGGCGTCGGAGCCGAACCAGGGATGGGCCACGCGCACGGTCAAGCCGCGCAGGCTGTCAACGGGGATCTGCAGTCCCGCAGGCGTGGGAGTGAGGGTCGGGACGGGCTTGACGGGTTTGGGAGTCGATGTGGGCGTGACAGGTGTGGCGGACGAGCAGGCCGTCAGCAACAGAGCCAGCAGGAGGGATAGGCGCAGGGTCAGCTTCATTGAGTTAGAAGGTTGCAAAGGGAACGGGAGTGAAGACCAGCACAAAGAGAATGAGCACCACCACAGCCAGGACGCGGCGCGATGTGTCGAGCTGGGTGATCTCGTCAAGCAGTTGGGCCTGGACACGTCCCAGCCAGAGCAGGATGGCGGCCCACAACCACCACCCCATCCAGAAGAAACCGAGCACACCCAGCAGCACCAGAATGACAGGGAAGGCATAGCGAGCCTTCTGGCCGAACAGGGCAAAGACCACGTGACCGCCGTCGAGCGTGCCCGCAGGCAGCAGGTTGAGCGCAGTGACCAGCAGTCCCGCCCAACCCGCGAAGGCCACGGGATCGATCATCACATCCGTGCCGCCAAAGGGCGTGGGGCTGCCCGTGAAGAAGTAGCGCAGCCAGTACAGGAGCGGAGATTGCCCGCCGTAATCGGCGGGCGCGGGCAGGAGGCTGCCAAAGCGCAGGTATTTCATGCCAAGGTAGAGCAGGGAATTGCCCTCGATGAACCCATCCCCCACGCAGGTATAAGTACCGTCGGTGTTGAACGCGGGGTCGGCGCAAACGGCCTGCTCCTTCGGCTGGAGGGCGGGATAGACCGTGTCCTGGATGATGTCGGTATGCGAGAGGGACAGCCCCAGCCAGAGGACGGGAATGGCGACGATCAGCCCCGCCAGCGGTCCCGCCACACCGATGTCAAACAGCACACGTTTATTCCTGGGCGTGCCCTGCATCAGGATGGCCGCGCCCATCGTCCCCAGCGGACTGAACGGCAACGGAATGAAATACGGCAACGTGGCGGCCGTCTTATGATAGCGGCTCACCAGGTAATGACCAAACTCATGAGCCAGCAAAATTCCCAGCAGGCTGAGCGCAAAGGGCCAGCCTGAGAAGATGTTGCGGACCAACATGGTCATCTGTCCCAACATGTCATTCGGCATGGGGCCATCGGGCTGGGCGCCCGCCAGCATCACGCTGAAGACGGTCAGGATGAACAGGACGATGTTGATGTTGATATTGGCGGGCTTGGGGTCGGCGGGACGCGGGATGAGCAGGATGACGTGGCGGCCGTCCTCGATGCGGAAGAGCGGGGTGATGCCATACGGCGCCAGCGCCGCCGACAGTTGGTCGTAGGCCCGGGCGGAATCGTCCACGAGGAGTTCTCCGCGATAACGGACGATGTACTGGCGCGGGTCGCCCGCGGTCACATCGTCGATGCGAAAGATGGGCGCGACAAGGGAAGTAAGGATTTCAGTTTCGGGGAAATTCATGAAGCACCTTATAAACAGACAGGGTGGACAATGGGCTTGGAACCATCGTCCACCTTCGGGTAGTAGGCGGGAGTGGATGGGAGTCGAACCCACCGCGGCCCGCAACGCGACCCGCCACAGGTTTTGAAGACCAGGAGACCCACCGGGACCTAACCACTCCCGCGGTCAAGGATACCCGATGCAGGGTGGATACGCAAGGAAGAGATAAGATGCGGCTGAGAAAGGGACTGGCGTCAGGGCTGAAGCTGGGTCCACGCCTGACGCAGCAGGTCGAAGACGGTCGGGGCCAGGGCGATGGCGACGGCGGAGAAGCACAGGACGGCCAGCAGGGTCAGGCCGCCCGTCCACATGCCGGCCAACGCCAGGCGGCGTCCGCGCCCGCCGTTCTGGCGGACCTCCCGCAGGGACGACCATCCCGTCCACAGGGCGATTCCACCCAACAGGAGCGCGGCGGGATAACAGACCAGCGACGTGAGGGGAATCGGCGCCACCCCGACGCAGAAGGACAGCACCGTCAGCACGGCAAAGAGCAGGCTCAGCACGGCCCGCGGATTGAACGAAGGTTGAGGTTGTCCCATCAGGCGATCCAGTAATAGTTCACCCAGCCCGCAAAGTAGACAATCTGCAAGGCAAAGAAGACCGCCCGCAGGGCGTCATACGCATGGCGGTTCTCCAACTTCTCCCCCACCAGGATGAAGACCGGGAAAATGATGACCATATAACGCGAGACCGAAACCAGCAGCCCCGTGTACACAGGCAGGATGCACATCAGCAGGGCCGCAACCCCATAGGCCTTGTACGGCCACTTCCATAACAGGTATAAACTGCACAGGAAAAAGACCAGGAAGATCAACAGGTCGATCTTGAACACGTCCAGGTGCGGGGCAGACAGATTGCGGAAGGGGTCGAGGGCGTTGTCGGCGCTGTTGCGTCCCCAGGCCGACATGGCGTCGAACATCGCCAGCGGACGTCCAGACTTAAGGTACAGATAATAGAAATGGGCCAGCAAGGCCAGCGGAGCCAACGCAAACCAGCCCACCGATGGGCGGAGTTGACGCCAGTCCCATTTGCGCTGCTCCATGTACAGCCACCCCAGACCGACCATCAGTGCCGCGCCCTGAGAGCGGATCAACACGCCCAGGGCCGCCACCACCCCCGCGCCCAACCAGTTTCCGCGCATGGCGAAG
>CALLJA010000310.1 GCA_938008865.1 uncultured Anaerolineales bacterium | reverse complement strand
GACCGCGAGCGTCTGCTGCGTGCCATGCACGGCGTGGACATCGTCGTCCACGCGGCGGCGCTCAAGCAGGTGCCCGCCTGCGAGTACAACCCGATGGAGGCCGTCAAGACTAATATCATGGGCACCAGCAACGTGCTCGAAGCCGCCCTGGATGCGGGCGTCAAGAAGGTCATGACCATCAGCACCGACAAGGCCGTTAGCCCCGCCAACCTGTATGGCGCGACCAAATTGGCCGCCGAAAAACTGACCATCCAGAGCAACGCTTATGCCGCGGGGTCGTCCACCCGCTACTCGTGCGTCCGCTACGGCAACGTGGTCGGCTCGCGCGGCTCCGTCGTGCCGCTCTTCCTCAAGCAGCGCGGCAACGGTCAGATCACCGTCACTGACGACCGCATGACCCGCTTCTGGCTCTCGCTCGAGCAGGGCGTGCGTTTCGTCATCGACTGCATTGAGCAGATGGAAGGCGGCGAGGTCTTCGTCCCCAAGATCCCCAGCACCACGGTCATGGACCTGGCGCGCGCCATCGCGCCGCAGGCCGAGATCAAGGTCATCGGCATCCGTCCGGGCGAGAAACTGCACGAAGCGCTCATCTCGGAGGACGAGGCCCGTCACACCATCGAGCTGGAGCGCATGTTCGTGGTCCAGCCTGCCGAGGCGACCTGGTTCGGGTATTCGTGGCAATCCAAGGGCAAGACGCTGCCCGAAGGCTTCCATTACTCGAGCGACAACAACAGCGAATGGCTCGACCTCGAAGGTATCCAGAAGTTCATTGCGCCGTTCGAGGAACTGTACGCGCAGGGCAAGCTGGAAGGCTAGAATAAAACCCTAAAGGTCTCCGAGACCTTTAGGGTTTGGAGACTTTCATGAAACTTCTCGTTACTGGCGCAAGCGGACTGCTCGGAATCAACCTGGCGCTCGAAGCCATGTCGGCGTACGAGGTGGTGGCGGTGGATCGCGGTAAGTTGTCGCAGGCCCCGTTCCAGATCATGCGGGCAGATCTGCTGACGGATGGGGCTGTGGAGGCCGTCCTCGATGAGGCCCGCCCCGAGGCCGTCATCCACTGCGCGGCGCTGGCGGACCTCGAAGCCTGCGAGGCAGACCCAGGCCTGGCCCGCCGCCTCAACGCGGACCTGCCTGCGCAACTAGCCCGCGCCTGCAACGCGCGCGGCATTCGGCTGGCGCACATCTCCACCGACGCGGTCTTCGACGGGCAGAAGCACGGCTACTACACCGAGGACGACGAGCCAAATCCGCTGGGGGCGTATGCTCAAACCAAATTGGAAGGGGAGCAGGCCGTGGGGGCCGAGTATCCTGAGGCGGTTGTGGCGCGGGTCAACTTTTACGGCTGGAGCCTGGGCGGAAAGCGCAGCCTAGCGGAATTCTTCTATAACAACCTGTCGAACGGTAGGAATATCAGCGGGTTCACCGACGTCATTTTCTGCCCGATGTTGGTCAACGACACGGCCCGCCTGTTGGTGAAAATGCTTGCGCGCGGACTGAGCGGCCTGTATCACGTGGTCGGGCCGCAGGCCATGAGCAAATATCAGTTTGGGGTGGAGGTGGCCCGCAGGTTCGGCTTGGAGGACGGGCTGATTACCCCAAAATCGGTGCTGGATTCCAGCCTGACGGCGCGCCGCGCCCATAATTTGTGGCTTTCTTCCCACAAGTTATCCACCGCTTTGGGCGAGTCTCTCCCCCGCTTTTCCACAGGACTCGACCAGTTTTATACACAGTTCCAGCAGGGTTATCCACAGAAAATACGCAGTTATCAACAGATGTAGAGCGATTTATCCCTGTGTGCTGGGCTGATTATCCACAGCAAGGACTCCAATTATCCACAGGTTTGACCCACTTTTTCCACAATTTCGGAGGAACCATGGACATCAAATTCGGCAAACACACCATCGGCCTGAACCATCCCACCTATTTCATTGCGGATATCGCCGCCAACCACGATGGCGACCTGGAACGCGCCAAGCAGCTCATCCGCCTGGCGAAGGACGCGGGCGCGGACGCGGCCAAGTTCCAGAATTTCGACGCCCCCAAGATCGTCTCGGATTACGGTTTCAAGGCCATGAGTGGCGGGCAGGTCTCGCATCAGGCCACGTGGAAGAAGTCGGTGTTCGAGGTGTACAAGGGTGCGTCCATCCCGTTCGAGTGGTCGAACATTTTGAAGGAAGAGTGCGACAGGGTCGGCATCGATTACTTTTCCTCGCCCTACGACTTCGAGGCCATCGACTTCCTCGACCAGTACGTGGAAGTCTACAAGGCAGGCTCGGGCGAGATCGACTGGATCGAGGCGCTGGAACGTATGGCCTCCAAGGGCAAGCCGTTCTTCGTCGCCACGGGCGCATCCACCATCGGCGAGGTACAAAAGGCGGTGCATGCCATTCTCAAGATCAACAAGCAGATGGTGCTGATGCAGTGCAATACCAACTACACCGCCAGCCCGAAGAATTATGACCATTTGCACATCAACGTGCTCAAGACTTACGCCAGCATGTTCCCCGATGTGATCCTGGGTCTCTCCGACCACACCCATGCCGTCTCGCCTGTCATCGCCGCCGTGACGCTGGGTGCGCGCGTCATCGAGCGCCACTTCACCGACAGCAACGACCGCGAAGGTCCCGACCACAAGTTTGCGATGAATCCCGAGAATTGGGCGAAGATGGTCGA
>CALLJA010000309.1 GCA_938008865.1 uncultured Anaerolineales bacterium | reverse complement strand
GCATGACAACCATCTCATGAATCATGATAATTGTCCTTTGGCTCTATCGACAAAATGGTTTGACATCCTCTGCCTCTTCTGCTACACTAGAAGTTGTCAGACAACTCTATAAACTCGACCCAGAGCCTCTAAAATGCCTACCCTCCTCATCAAAAATGCCTACATTGTCACCATGGACGACCACCAGCGGGAGATTCCCGAGGGTGGTCTTTTTATTCGCAACGGCCTGATCGAAGAGGTCGGCCCGATGAGCGAATTGCCCACGACCGCCGATGAAGTCCTCGACCTGAAGGGGCACATTGTCCTGCCTGGGCTGGTCAACACCCACCATCACTTCTATCAGACCCTCACGCGCGTCGTCCCGCCCGCGCAGGATGCCAACCTGTTCAACTGGCTCAAGACGCTCTATCCCATCTGGGCGCGCCTGCGGCCCGAGGACATCTTTGTCTCCACGCAGACCGCGCTTTCCGAGCTGGCGCTTTCGGGCTGCACCACCGCCTCCGACCACCTGTATCTCTTCCCCAACGGCTCCAAACTGGATGACGAGATCGCCGCGGCCCTGGAGGTGGGAGTCCGCTTGCAGGCTTCGCGCGGCTCGATGAGCCTGGGCGAATCGCAGGGCGGACTTCCGCCTGATTCCGTTGTGGACAGCGAGGATACCATCCTCAAGGACTCCCAGCGCCTGATCGAGCAATATCACGACGCCAAGTTGGGCGCCATGACGCAGATCGTGCTGGCTCCCTGCTCGCCCTTCAGCGTGACAGGTGACCTGATGAAGGAATCCGCCAAGCTGGCGCGCAAGTACGGCGTGCATCTGCACACCCACCTGGCCGAGACCGAGGACGAGGAACAGTTCTGCCTGCAGAAGTTCGGTCATCGTCCCGTCGGCTACATGCAGGAAGTCGACTGGGTCGGCGATGACGTCTGGTTCGCGCACTCGGTCTGGGTCAACGATGAAGAGATCAAGGTCTTCGCCCGCCACAACTGCGGCGTGGCCCATTGCCCCACCTCGAACATGCGCCTGGCCTCGGGCATCGCGCCCATCAAAGAATACCGCAAGGCAGGCGTCAACGTCGGCCTGGGCGTGGACGGCTCTGCCTCCAACGACGGTTCGCACCTGCTGGCCGAGGTCCGTCAGGCCATGCTGTTGGCGCGCGTCAAGGAAGGTATCACGGGCTACTCGCTCTCGAACGACCCCAACCGCAAGCTGATGACCGCCCGTGAAGCGCTTTATCTCGGCACGCGCGGCGGGGCGGCGGTGGTCGGCCGCAAGGACATCGGTTCGCTCGAACACGGCAAATGCGCCGACTTCTTTGCCATCAACATGAACCGCCTCGACTACACAGGCGGCGCGGTGCATGATCCCGTCTCGGCGGTGGTCTTCTGCCAGCCCGTGCGCGTGGACTACACCGTGGTCGGCGGCAAGTTCGTGGTCAAGAACGGCCAACTCGTTACCATCGACGAAAACAAGTTGATCGAGAAGCATAACCAAGCCGCCAAACGCTTGCTGGCTGGATAATTACCCATTTCGATTTATCGATTACGAACGGAGTTCCCATGCCCAAAACCGTCAAACTCACCCGCGCACTCGTCGACGTGGCCATGGGCCGCGTCCCTGCTGACCTGGTCATCCGCAAGGGTCAGTGGGTGAGTGTGCAATCGGGTGAGATCATCCCCAACACTGACATCGCTATCAAGGACGGTCACATCGCTTTCGTAGGCCCCGACGCCCAGCATACCATTGGCAAGGGCACCCAGGTCATCGACGCCAAGGGCCGCTACCTGGTGCCTGGCTTGCTCGATGGTCACATGCACGTCGAATCGGGCATGCTGACCGTGACCGAGTTTGTCCGTGCGGTGGCTGTGCGCGGCACCACGGGCATGTTCGTGGACCCGCATGAGATCGCCAACGTCTTCGGCCTCAAGGGCGTCAAATTGATGGTCGACGAGGCCGCCAAGCAGCCGATCCATGTGTGGGTGCAGATGCCATCCTGTGTGCCGTCCGCGCCCGGGCTGGAGACGCCCGGCGCCTCCATCAGCCCCGAGGACGTGGCCGAGGCCATGACCTGGCCTGGCATCATCGGCCTGGGCGAGATGATGAACTTCCCCGGCGTGGTCGGTGGCGACGAAAAAATGCTGGCGGAAATGGCCAGCACCCACGCTGCGAACAAGACCATTGGCGGCCACTATCCCACGCCCGACCTGGGTCTGTCCTTCCACGGGTACGTGGCAGGCGGCGCGGAAGATGACCATGAAGGCACCCGCATCGAAGACGCCATTGCCCGCGTGCGCCAGGGTATGAAAGCCATGCTACGCTACGGCTCGGCCTGGCATGACGTGGCATCGCAGGTTGGCGCGATCACCAAAAAGGGACTCGACTCGCGCCGCTTCCTGCTCTGCACCGACGACTCGCATGCCGAGACCCTGGTCCACGACGGGCACATGGACCGCGTCTTGCGCCATGCCATTCTGGAAGGCCTGCCCCCGATGACGGCCATCCAGATGATGACCATCAATACCGCCGAGCATTTCGGCCTGACCCGCGAGATGGGCATGATCGCCCCGGGCCGCTGGGCCGACATCGTCTTCACCAAAGACCTCAAGAATTTCCAGGCCGAGCTGGTCGTTGCCCGCGGGCAGGTCATTGCCGAGAACGGCAAGTGGAAGGTGAACCTTCCCAAGGTCAGTTACCCGGCTTGGGCCACGAAATCGGTCAACCTGAAGCGGGCGCTCAAGGCGGAGGATTTTGCCTTGAAGGCGGAATCAGCCGCCGGGTCCACGCGGACGGCCAACGTGATCGGCGTGATCGAGAACCAGGCGCCGACCCGCCATCTCAAGATGCCCGTCGAGGTCAGCAACGGCGAGGTGCATGTGGATATGAAGCGCGACCTGGCCAAAATTGCGCTGGTCGAGCGGCATAAGGCCACGGGCGGTGTGATGGTCGGCCTGGTGAGCGGTTTCGGTTTCAAGGACAAATGCGCCATCGGCTCGACTGTGGCGCACGACAGCCATCACATGATCGTGGTCGGCACCGACGAGGAGAGCATGGCCGTGGCGGCCAACGCCCTGGCGAAATCGGGCGGCGGACAGGTGGTGGTGAAGAACGGCCGCGTTATCGGCCAGGTGGAGTTGAACCTCGCGGGCTTGATGTCCACCGAGCAGGCCGACGTGGTGGCTAAAAAGGCCGCCACCGTCCTGGATGGTTTCCGCAAGTGCGGATGCAGCCTGAACAATCCCAACATGCAGTTGAGCCTTCTTGGGCTGGTGGTCATCCCCGAACTACGCATCTCCGACCAGGGTTTGGTGGATGTGACCCGTTTCGATTTTGTGCCCGTGCTGGAGTAAGCATGCCCCATTTCCCCTTCCAACGGCTGCAATCCGAATTGGCCACGCTGATCGCCCATACACCCGGCGGACAGCGCCTGCCTTCGGAGCCCGAACTGGCCCGCCAGTTGGGCGTTTCGCGCGCCACCCTGCGCGAGGCCATGCGTTCTTTCGAGGCGCAGGGACTCATCCGCCGACGACAGGGGGCGGGAACCTTTGTGGTGGGCCAGATGGCTGTGATGAACAGCGGCCTGGAGGTGCTCGAAAGCCTCGATACGATGGCCAAACGCCAGAACCTGGAAGTCACGGTCAGCGACCTGCACGTGGAAAAGATCTTCGCCGACCAGGACATCGCTGCGGGTTTGAACGTTACGCTTGGCACGCGCGCGACGCGCGTCCGCCGCGTGGTGCGCGCCGAGGGCAGGCCTGTAGCTTACCTGGTGGATACGCTGCCCGAGGAGATCTTCCGCCCCGAAGACTTGCCGTCGTCCTTCCATGGGTCGGTGCTTGATTACCTGATCCACCGCGGCGACTCTCTCAACGTGGCGCGCGCCAACATCACCGCCATCGGCGCGACCGCCGAGGTGGCTAAATCGCTCGAGATCCAGCGCGGAGATGTGCTGCTGCATTTCCATTCGCAGGTGTACGACAAGAACGGCAGGGTATTGACCTATACGTTCAGTTATTTCATTCCCGGCTATTTCCACTTCCATGTGGTGCGGCGCGTGGGAAACGGCTAACCAAGGGTTCGTCGGGTTTTACTGGCGGCCTTAAATCAATTCAATTCAATGAGGTGTTTGCATGAAGGAAGTCACTGAGATCAAAAAACGAGTCGGCGAAAAACGCGAGGACATCATCCAGTTCCTGCGCGATATCTGCGCCATCCCCAGCATGGACGGCCAACTTAAAGATGTGGGCGAACGCATCCAGGCCGAAATGCGCAAACTTGGGTTTGAGGAAGCCCGCTTCGACAAAATGGGCAACACGGTTGGGCGCATCGGCAACGGCCCGAAGGTGATCGTCTTCGACTCGCACATCGACACGGTGGGCGTCGGCGACCCCAAGGAATGGGACTGGGACCCCTTCGTGGGCAAGATCGAGGATGGCCGTCTGTACGCGCGCGGCGCGTGCGATGAGAAGGGCAGCACGCCCGGCATGATCTACGGCCTGGCCATCGCCCGCGACCTGGGCCTGCTCGACGGCTACACCGCCTACTATTTCGGCAACATGGAGGAATGGTGCGACGGCATCGCGCCCAATGCCTTTGTCGAGGCCGACCCGCAGGTCAAACCGGATTTCGTCGTAATTGGCGAGCCGACCAAGATGCAGGTCTATCGCGGGCATAAGGGCCGCATCGAACTGAAGGTCACCGCACACGGGCGTTCGGCCCACGCTGCGTCGCATTACCTGGGCGACAACGCCGTCTACAAGATGATGGCCATCATCACCCAGATCCGCGAACTGGACCGTCGCATGCGCTTCGGCATGGGTTATCACCCCGTGCAAGGCTTCCCCTCCATCGCCGTGACCGATGTCTCGGCTCGCACCGCCTCGCTCAACGCCGTACCCGACCAGTTCACGATCTTCATCGACCGCCGCATTACATCGAACGAGCCGCATGACGACGTGATCGATCAGATCAAGGGTCTCATCCCCGACTATTTGCAGGAAGAGATCCATGTCGAAGAGTTGTTCTACGACGAGCCGTCCTACACTGGTTTCGTCTTCCCGGTCTCGAAGTATTATCCCGCCTGGCTGCTGGAAGACGGACATGCGCTGGTCCAGGCTGGCCAGGATACCGTCGAGGCGTTGTGGAGTGAAAAGCGTTCGCTGGGAACCTGGGATTTCTCGACCAACGGCACCTACTGGGCTGGCAAGGCGGGCATCCCGTCGATCGGTTTCGGCCCGGGCGACGAGAAGACCGCGCACATGCGCAACGAGAACGTCCCGCTCGATGAGGTGGTCGACGCCACCGAGTTCTACGCGCTCCTGCCCAAGTTACTGAATGGAAAGTTGAAATAGACGATCCCGCGGGGCGGATGGCCTGCCGTGGCGCAGCCTCCGCCCCGCGTGAGCCAGCCAAAGAAGGAATCACCGAAGCAAAGGAGAACTTGTTCCTGTCCTAATCTTCCCCAAATCTGAATAGGAGGTTCGTATGCGTAGTTTCGCTGGTCGTGACATCCTTTCGCTCAAGGATTTCGAGCGGAATGAGTTCTTCCACGTGTTCGATGTGGCCCAGAAAATGGAGCCCATCGCACGCGCGCGCAAGAATGTGGATATGCTCAAGGAAAAGACCCTTGTGACGGCCTTTTACCAGCCCTCCACGCGCACCCGTCTGGCGCACGAAGCCGCCATGCACCGCCTCGGCGGGCATGTGACCGGCTTCTCCGATGCCAAGATGACCCGCGCCGGGGACTTCTATCAGGAGTCCATCAAGGACACGGTCAAGATGCTGGAATATTACGGCGACGTGATCGTGATGCGGCACTTCCAGCAGGGAGCGCCGCATGAAGCCGCGAAGTGGGCCAGCGTGCCCATCATCAACGGCGGCGACGGCTGGGGCGAGCACCCCACGCAGATCCTCACCGATCTGTACACGGTGCTGCGCGAGAAGGGCCGCATCGACTGCCTGAAGTGGCTGGCGGTCGGCGACATGCGCATGCGGACCATGCACTCCCTGGGCTATGCCCTCAGTCAGTTTGACTGCCCGATTACCTTCGTCTCGCCGCCCGAGATGAGCCTGACCGAGGACTTCAAGAAGGAACTCAAGCAGCTCAGCGTGGACTTCAAGGAAGTGGACCACGTGGAGAAGGCCATCGCCGAAGCGGACGTGATTCTGGTCGAGCCGGTCGTCCAGCCTGACTACACCAAGTCGCGCGACGAGCGCACCGGTGAACTCGACCTGACGCCCGCCAACTACAAGATCACGCGTGCGCTGCTGGAAAAGAAGGCCAAGTCCGACGCGATCCTGCTCCATTCGCTGCCGCGCATGGATGAGATCCCCACCGACGTGGACATCACCCGCTGGTCCCGCTACTGGCAGGAGGCCTTCAACGGCGTGGTCATGCGTATGACCTTGCTGGCCCTTGTGCTGGGCGCGATGGAGTAATCGCTTGCAAATCCAGGGAGGCGGCACCCGCCGCCTCCCGTTGAAGAAACTTGGAGTGCAGACTTGAGTCTGCCCCGTTGGCGGGCTGAGGCCCGCACTCCAACTCAGGAGCCTGATGAAAACCCTCGAGATCCGCCGCCATTCCATGCGAGACAAGCCCGGGGCGCACCTGTCCCAGGCGGGCGTGGACCTGGCCCGCAGGGTCGGCGCGGAGATGGGTCCCTTCCAGAATGTGGTGACCAGCAAATTGCCGCGCGCCTACGAGACCGCCATCGCGATGGGTTTCGCCGTGAACGATCAGAAGAAGGTGATGAACACCTACGGCGACGACGTGGAAGCCGAAGTCCCCTGGCCGCAATCCTTTGCGGGATACGTCGCCGCTGTGAAGAAACGCGGCGCGGCGCGGAAGTTCGCCCGCAAGTTGGCGAAGTATTACACGGACCTGATGGAGTCACTCCCCGAGGACGGTGCGGCTCTGGCCGTCAACCACGGCGGAGTTCTGGAACTGGGTGTAATCGGCTGCCTGCCCGACTTGGACTATTCCACGTGGGACGGCCCGGTCGGTTTTTGCGAAGGTGTCCGTTTGACCTGGCATCATGGTAATTTCGTGGAAGCCGAGCTTCTGCGAGTTCAAGATAAAAATTAAAACACTTAAGGAGAGTTTCTATGCAAACCAATTTCCGCGGTCGCGACTTCATCGGCGACCTTGACTTCACCAAAGAAGAAGTCGAAACCGTCCTGGACGTGGCTTGGGACCTGAAGCGCAAGCGCGCCCTGGGCGAGCCGCATGCCTACCTGCGCGACAAGGTGCTGGCCATGCTGTTCTTCTTCTCGTCCACCCGCACGCGCGGATCGTTCGAGGCGGGTATCGCCCAACTCGGCGGCCACGGCGCGTTCATCGACAGCAATACCACCCAGATCTCGCACGGCGACACGCCCGTGGAGATCGGCGAGATCTTTGGCCGCTACTTCGACGGTATCGCCATCCGCCACTGCGACTTCGGCGACGGTAACAAATACCTCAACGATGTGGCCAAGAATTCGCGCGCGCCCGTGCTGAACATGCAGTGCGACGTCTATCACCCCTTCCAGTGCCTGGCCGACCTGATGACCATCATGGAGAAGAAGGGTCGCGATCTGCGCAAGAAGAAGATCGTCGTCTCCTGGGCCTATGCCGCTTCCTACCTCAAGCCGATCTCCGTCCCGCAGTCGCTCATCCTCCAGATGCCGCGCTTTGGCATGGATGTGACCCTGGCCTACCCGCCCGGATTCCAGCTCATGCCCGAGATCGTCGCTCAGGCCAAGGAACAGGCCCAGATCGCCGGCACCTCCTTTGAGATCATTGAGGACAAGGACGGCATGACCGAAGCCTGCAAGGATGCCGACGTCATTTACGCCAAGTCCTGGGGTCCGCTGCTGACCACCAACGACAAGGTCGAGGGCAAGAAACTCCAGGATTCCTTCAAGAACTGGATCATGGACGACGCCAAGCTTAAGGTCGCCAAGAAGGACGCCATCTACATGCACCCGCTGCCCGCCGACCGCGACATCGAGGTCACCAGCGCCGTGCTCGATGGCCCGAACTCGGTCGTGTTCGACGAGGCCGAGAATCGCCTGCACGCCCAGAAGGCCGTCATGGCCCTTACCATGAGCTAGGAGAACCCATGGGAAAATTGGCTGTCATTGCGGTGGGCGGTAACTCGCTCATCAAGGACGATAAGAACGTCACCGTGGAAGACCAGCAGGAAGCCCTGCGCGAAACCGCCCACCACATCGCCGACATGATCGAGGCGGGCTGGGACCTGGCCATCGGTCACGGCAACGGGCCGCAAGTCGGGTTCATCCTGCGCCGCTCCGAGATCGCCGCCAAGGTTGAGGGTATGCACGAGGTCCCGTTGGATGTGTGCGGCGCGGATTCGCAGGGCGCCATCGGCTACGAATTCCAGCAGGCGCTCCAGAACGAGTATCATAAGCGCGGCATCCAAAAAGGCGCGGCCACCGTCATCACCCAAACGCTGGTGGACCAGAAGGACGCCGCCTTCCAGAAGCCCAGCAAGCCCATTGGCTCTTTCATGGACGAAGCCGAGGCCAAACGACGTGAGAAGGACATGGGTTGGTCGGTGGTCGAAGATGCGGGCCGTGGCTGGCGGCGCGTGGTTCCGTCCCCGCTGCCCAAGCGCATCCTCGAACTCGAGTCGGTCAAACTCCTGCTCAAGGCGGGCGTGACCGTCATCACCGTGGGCGGCGGCGGCATCCCCGTCATTGATAAAGGCAACGGCGAGTACGAAGGTACGGCAGCGGTTATTGACAAGGATTTCGCCTCCTCGCTTCTGGCCCAGGAACTCGGCGCGGACCTGTTCCTGATCGCCACCGCCGTCGAGAAGGTGGCCATCAACTTTGGCAAACCCGAACAGAAGTGGCTCGACAAGATGACCCTGGCCGAGGCCAAGCAATACCTGGCCGAAGGCACGCACTTTGCCAAGGGCTCGATGGCCCCCAAGATCCAGGCCATCGTCTGGTTCCTGGAGAACGGCGGCAAGCAGGCGCTCATCACCAACCCCGAGAATATCGGGCGCGCCCTGAAAGGCGAGACGGGCACGTTGATCGTCCCGTAACCGGCTTATTTCATACTGGGTGGCCGCCCGCTCATGCAGACGGCCACCCAGCCGTGCCAATAAGGAGTTGTATCGTCATGTTTCGTTCGCGCCTGGCCAGCCTGCTGCAACACCGTTATGCCCCCGCTATCCTGCTGGGGGTGGTGGCGGTGCTGGCCTATGGTCTGGTCGCCGCGCAGACGGGTTTTTATTGGGACGACCTGCCCATGTCGTGGATCCGCTATCAGTTGGGGCCTGAGGCAATGGCGCAGTATTTCTCCACCAATCGCCCCGTGTGGGGCATGTTATATCAGGTCACCACACGTATCTTCCCGCAGGTGCCGCTCTATTGGCAGGTCTTTGCGCTCTTCTGGCGCTGGGTCGGCGCGGTGATGGTATGGATGATGGTCCGTAAATTATGGCCCGAGCGCAGGAACTTCGCCCTGGCGGTCAGCCTGCTCTTCCTGGTCTACCCGGGCTTCAACGCCCAGTGGACGGCTTATCTCTACAGTCATTTTTTCATTGTTCTTTCCCTGTTTCTGTTCTCATTTTATTGCACGCTTGAAACCGTCCACCAGCCCTCCTGGAAGTGGACCGCGGCGGGTATGCTCGCTTCGGCCCTCAACCTGTGGATGATGGAATATTTCTTCCTGCTCGAACTGGCCCGCGCCGCCCTGATCTGGATCGCCATCCGCAACGATTTCCTCGACTCGCAGAAACGCATCCAGCGGATTCTGCGGCTGTGGGCGCCCTATCTGGTCGTTTTTGTTGCCGCGGTCTTTTCGCGTTTCTTTATCTTTAACAACCAGGTTTACGGCATTGGGCTGGGCGAGCGTCTGCGCGAGAACCCGTCTGCCGCGCTGGGCGGCCTGGTGCGCGACAGCCTGTCCAGTCTGTGGGTGGTCAGTTTCGGGGCCTGGGGGCAGGCCTTCCAACTGCCGAATCCTGCTGTGCATGGGCCGCGCGCCGTGGCCCTGTATGCGGCGGTGCTTGTGCTTGTCCTCGGGGCGGTGACGGCGCTGCTTTGGCGGAAGCAGGCTGAGGTTCTTGTAAAGCAGCATGGGCGGGCGGGTTGGTTCATCGTGCTGGGACTGGTCATGCTCCCGCTGGCTTGCGCCCCCTTCTGGCTGACGGGGCTGCCTGTGGCGCTGGCTTTCCCCGCCAACCGCGCCACGCTGCCCGCGATGCTGGGCGTCAGCCTGATCCTGGCGGGCCTGCTTGAATACATCCGCCTGCCGCGCGTGCGTTATGCCGTGCTGGCCGTGCTGGTAGCCCTGGCGGCGGGGCGTCAACTGTTGTGGGGGCTGGATTTCAGCCGCGACTGGCAAACTCAGAAGAATCTCTTCTGGCAGATGACCTGGCGCGCGCCTAGTCTTCAACCAAACACGATGGTGCTCCTGAACGAAGGCGCGCTGGATTTCTACGCCGATAATTCGCTCAGCGCCGCGTTGAACTGGGTCTACGCGCCCGACCTGACAGCCACAGGACGAGTCCCCTACCTGCTATTCCACCCCACCAACCGCCTCGACGGTGCGCTTCCCGCGCTCACGCCTGGCCTAGATTTGAAATATGATTACCTGGCAGGCAGATTTGAGGGCAGTACTTCGCAGGTAGTCTCGTTTTACTTCCTGCCGCCCGCCTGTCTGCGCGTGCTCGACCCCGAAATCGACGGCGACAATCACTTTATCCCCGACCAGTATTTGATGCGCGAAGGCGCGGCGCTGTCCTCGTCCGAGTGGATCCTGCCCGACGGCGCGGCGGTCCCGCCTGCGGCCTACGGCCCTGAACCGACTCACGGCTGGTGCTATTACTTCGAGCGGGCCGATCTGGCGCGCCAGGCCGGGGACTGGGAGCGGGTGACCGAGCTTGGGCAGCAGGCCTTCGCCCTCGACGACTACCCTAACGACCCCTCTGAGCGTTTCGTGTTCATCGAAGGCTTCGCTCACATGGGCGACTGGGCCAGCGCTGTGAATTATTCTGTTCAATCGCACAAGGTTTCCCCAGCCTATGTGGACCCGATGCTGTGCCGTCTGTGGCGGCGAATCGAGCTTGAAACCCCTGCCAGCGACGGGAAGACCTCCGCTTTGCAGGAAATCAAGACGAAATTCAGTTGTCTGCCATGAAAACGCAACTTGTCAGACAAAACAACAGCATCTACAATGGAATTGATTTTTTCCCTGTGATACAATCTTAGCTTGTTTAGACAAGTTAAGAGAGAAAGGAGTCATACGCTTACCGAAGTAGAAACCGCACCTTGTTCCCTGGTCCAGTTCGAATCGAATCCAAACTGTTTCTGGAGGAGTAACTGATGAATCGCCACAACCTTTTGAAAGTCATGGGCCTGCTCGTGATTTTCACCATGATCCTGGCGGCCTGCGGCACCACCCCCGCGGTCCCCACCCAGGCCCCCGAGCAGACCGAAGCCCCGGTCGTTGCCACTGAGCCAGCCGTCGTCGCCACCGAACAGCCCGCTGAGCAGTTCGTCTTTGGCATGTTACTGGTCGGCCCGTACAATGACCGCGGTTACAGCCAGGCCCACTACGAAGGCGGCCTGTATGTCGAAAAAATGTCCGGCGCCAAGATGATCTATATCGACAAGGTCAACCCCGCCGACCGCCCCGGCACCACCCCCGCCCAGCTCGGCGAGGAACTGGTGGCCCAGGGCGCCAAGCTGGTCATCTTCAACTCGGACGACATGAAGGACAGCTCCACCGAATTTGCCAAGGCCCACCCTGAGATCAGCGTGATTATGGCCTCCGGCGATCAGGTCTGGGCGGAAGGCAAGGTCAAGGAGAACATCCCCAATCTGGTCAACATCATGGGCCGCATGGAATATGGCAAGATGATGGCTGGCTGCGCCGCCGCGCTCTCCACCAAGACCGGTCAGATCGGCTATCTTGGACCGTTGATCAACGACGAAACCCGCCGCCTGGCCTCCTCGGCCTACCTCGGCGCCCGCTATTGCTGGACCGAGTACCTCGGCAAGGATGCCGCCGAACTGAAATTCAAGGTTACCTGGATCGGCTTCTGGTTCAACATCCCCGGCGTTACCTCCGACCCCACCCAGGTGGCGGATGAGTTTATCAACAGCGGCTACGATGTCATCATCTCGGGCATCGATACCACCGAGGGCCTGACCGAAGCCAAGAAGTTCTCGGCCGAAGGCAAGCAGGTCTTTGCGGTGCCGTACGACTTCATCGGCTCCTGCGAAGAGGGCAAGGAAGTCTGCCTGGGCGTCCCGTACTTCAACTGGGGCCCCGCCTACCTGGCCACCATCCAGACGGCCATCGATGGCAAGTTTGCCTCCAACTTCCAGTGGAACGGCCCCGACTGGGCTGACATCAACAACCCCGACACCTCAGCCGTCGGCTTCGTGAAGGGCAACGCCCTGAGCGCTGAAGCCTCCACCAGCCTCGACCAGTTCATCGCCGCCCTGGCGGGTGGCCTGAACCTGTGGACTGGCCCGATCAACCTGCAAGACGGCACCGTCTACCTCGCCGACGGCGTGGTCGCCACCGACCAGCAGGTCTGGTACCTGCCGCAGTTGCTCGAAGGCATGGAAGGCCAGAGCGTCCAACCGTAACCCATCTATTTCGACGGGGGAAGGCACAAGCCTTCCCCCGTTTTGTTCCCTTGCTGCTCCCCTCTCTTTGCCTGCGAGAGGGGCAGGGGTGAGGGCTGAGGTGTAGCCCCATGAAGGTTGAACTTCACAGCATCCACAAATATTTTGGCAAGGTGCATGCCAACGACAACATCACCCTCGACATCCCCGCGGGCACCATTCAGGGTATTCTTGGCGAGAACGGAGCGGGCAAAAGCACGCTCATGAAGGTCCTTTCTGGATTTATTCAGGCCGACAGCGGGGAGATTCTGTTGGACGGCAAGCCCGTCATCATTCACTCGCCTGCCGACGCCATCAAACAGGGCGTGGGCATGCTCCACCAGGACCCGCTCGACTTCCCCCCGATGCGGATCATCGATAACTTCATCCTCGGCGCCCCCGGCGGACTCTTCCCCAACCGCGCGGCCATCACCCGCGACTTCAAGGCGCTGGCCCAGGAATACGATTTTTCCATCGACCCTGAATCCTATGTGGATGCCCTGACCGTGGGCGAACGCCAACAGCTTGAAATCCTGCGCCTGCTGTGGCTAGGCGCGCGCGTGCTGATCCTCGACGAACCCACCACCGGCATCAGCGCCAGCCAGAAGCAGAAACTCTTTGCCACCCTGCGCAAACTGGCCGAGCAGGGCAAGACCATGATCTTCGTTTCGCATAAACTCGAAGACGTGGAGGCGCTCTGTCACCAGGCTGTCGTACTGCGCCAGGGCAAGCTCATCGGCGAAATGAAGAAACCCTTCGACCCGAAAAAACTGGTTGGCATGATGTTCGACAAGGAAGTCTCGCTGGGCGCGCGCCAGTCTGCCAAGCCTGGCGAGGTGCTGCTTTCGATGCAGCACGTCTCCCTCGAAGACGTGCGGCTCAAACTCAAGGACCTCTCGCTGGATGTCCATGCGGGCGAGGTTATCGGCCTCTCGGGCATGGAAGGCAGCGGCCAGGGGCCGTTCCTGCGGGCATGCGCGGGGCTGACGCGCCCGGTGGCAGGTCATGTCAAACTCAAGGGCCATGACATGACGGGCAAATCCTACCATGCGTATAAGCATCAGGGTGTGGAGTTCCTACCTGCGGCTCGTCTCGAAGAAGGCCTGGTGCCTGGCCTGAGCCTGACCGAACATTTCATCCTGGCTGAGGAACCGAAGGGCGTGTTTATCGACCGCGAATATGGCGGCAAACTGGCTGCCGAACGCATTCAGTCCTTCAACATCAAAGGGACGCCGCTCAGCACGGTCGAGTCGCTTTCGGGCGGCAACCAGCAGCGGGCGCTGCTTTCGCTATTGAACGACCCGCTTTCGCTGGTGTTGATCGAGCATCCCACACGCGGGTTGGACATCGAGTCGGTCATTTACATCTGGAGCAAACTGAAGGAACGCTGCAAGCAGGGCGCGGCGATCATCTTCATCTCGTCCGACCTGGAGGAGATCCTGCAATATAGCGACCGCGTGCTGGTCTTTTTCAGCGGTAAAGTTTCCGAGCCGCTGGATGCCGCGCAGACGACCGTGGAGCAACTTGGTCAACTGATTGGCGGCAAGGGCTGGCCCGAGAAAAAGGCTGCGTGAGGCTTCCATGACAAAGAATAGCCGTTGGATTAATTTCGGATTTCAACTTGCGGCGCTGGTGCTGGCCCTGTTGTTCACCACGCTGATTCTACTGGCGGCGGGCGCGCCCCCGCTGGAGGCATACAAAAATATCATCCTCGGGTCAGTCAGTTCGCTCGACAAGATCTCGAACGTACTGGTGACCTGGGTCCCCTTGCTGCTGGCCAGCGCGGGCCTGCTGGTCACCTTTTCGGCGGGTCTGTGGAACATCGGCATGGAGGGACAGATCACCCTTGGCGCCATAGGGACCACCTGGGCCCTGCGCCTGATGCAGGATAGTACGCTGCCGCCCGCGCTTGTCATCACGTTTGCGATCCTGGCGGGCATGCTGGCGGGAGCGTTCTGGGCGGCCCTGGCGGGCGCACTTAAGACCTTTGGCGGCGTAAACGAGATCTTCGGCGGCCTGGGCCTGAACTTCGTCTCCACCGCGCTGACCTTGTGGCTGATCTTCGGCCCGTGGAAGCGCCCTGGCGTCGGCTCGATGAGCGGCACCGAACCCTTCCCCGAAACCCTGTGGTTGCCCATGTTCCCCGACTCGCGCCTAAGTCCGTGGGCGCTGGTGATCGCGGTGGTGGCCATCGTGATCGTATACTTCATGCTGCAAGGCACCTACTTCGGTCTGCGTCTGAAGGCGGTGGGCAAGAATTTCCGGGCGGCCTACATGCTGGGCATCCCCACTTGGCAGTACATGATGATCTCCTTCATCCTGTGCGGCGCGCTGGCGGGGGCGGCGGGGGCCGTGCAGGTAACGGCCGTCTATCACCGCCTGATCCCTTCGATCTCCAGCGGCTACGGATACCTCGGCCTGCTGGTGGCGATGCTGATCAACTACCAGGCCGCCTGGGCCGCGCCTGTGGCGCTGTTCTTTGCGGCCCTCAACATCGGCAGCATCCAGCTTCCGATCGTCCTTAAACTCGACTCATCCCTGTCGGGTGTCTTGCAAGGCATGTTGGTGCTCTTCGTCCTGATGGTCGAAGGCGTGCGCCAGCGCCTGATGCGCCGTTCGTGAGGTGAGCATGGATTCCAACACTATCATCATCGGTCTGGCGGGCGTGCTGGTAGCCGCCGCGCCCCTGCTGTTCGCCGTCATCGGCGAGACCATCTCGGAGCGCGCGGGCGTCACCAACCTGTCCATGAACGGGACCATCCTCCTGTCTGCGATGGGCGGTTTCGCCGTGGCGGTCAGCACCGACAGCATCCTGCTCGGCTTTCTGACCGGGGCGGGCATCGGGGCGGCGGTGGCGCTGATCGTGGCAGTCTCGTCCATTACGCTGAAGCAATCGCAGGTGGCGGTCGGTTTCGTATTGGCGCTTGTCACGCGCGATCTCTCGTATTTCCTCGGCAATCCGTTCATGGGGCTGGAAGGCCCGCGCCTGCCCGCATGGAATATTCCGCTGCTGGCCGATATCCCTGTGCTCGGACCGCTCCTCTTCCAGCACGACCTAATGACCTATCTAAGTTACCTGCTGGTCTTCCTGGCCTGGTTGTGGGTCTTCCGCACGCGCCCGGGCCTGATGCTGCAAGGCATCGGCGAGCGGCCTGCGGCAGCCTTCGTACGCGGCGCGAACGTCAACCTGCTGCGTTACGCCTACACCGTGCTGGGCGGCGCGCTGGTGGGCCTGGCGGGTCCGCTCTATTCGCTCTCGGTCAAGGCGGGCTGGAAGGGAACCATCTCGGGCCTGGACGGTATCGGCTGGATCGCGCTCTCGATCACCATCTTCGGCGGCTGGAACCCGGCCCGCGCCGCTTTTGGCGCATACCTTTTTGCCCTGCTGCAATGGCTGGGACTGGTGCTCCAGCCGAGCATGCCTGGCGTACCCTCGCAGGTGTTGCAGGTGGCCCCCTTCCCGCTCATGATCCTGACCCTGCTGCTGGTCAACATCGGCGACGCCGAGTGGGTGGAGCGCACCCTGGCGGCCATGCCCGAAGGCACACGCCGCTTCTTCACAAAGCTCCTGCGCGCCATGCGGGCTTCTCCGCCCGCGGCTTTGGGGGTTCCGTTCGAATCCGATTAGCCTCCTCACAGGTCCCGCAGATCGCTTGCGGGGCCTGTGTCTTTAACGACATGCTGTGTTGCAGACAGCGGGGTGGGGCGTTTGTCCCAACAGGTGTCAGTTGGAAGACGTGTAATTTGTCACTAGCACCCGCCTCGTGAACTATTGTACAAAATAAAGGTCAGACGACTATCATCCAACCAATCGGCGCTATGCAGATCATTCAGTCCAAAACGGTTGCCAATCAGGTCGACGAAATCCTCCTGGAACGTATTCGGAGTGGTGCCTACCCGCCTGGTAGCCGAATGCCTTCGGAAAGCGAGTTGTCTGAAGAATTGGGGGTCAGCCGCGCCACGGTGCGGACGGCGCTGGCCAAATTGGCTGCCAACGGGTTGATCATCCGCAAGCAGGGGGATGGCACCTACGTCAATGCGCACGTGCAGGAAGTCAGCGCGCAGGCGTGGAACTTGTGGGACCTGGTGCAATTGATCGAAAGTAACGGATACACCCCGTCCATCCAATCGCTGGCTGTGGTGAAACGTCCCGCCACCGAGAAGGAGGCCCAGGCATTGGCCCTGGAGACGGGCGAAGACCTGCTTTGCATGAAGCGCCTGTTCCTGGCCGACGGCCAACCCGTCATCCTGGCGAACAATGTGATGCCTTTTTCGCTGCTACGCGAGCCGATGGACAGCATCGACGGCGACCTGCACATCCGCGAGATCTTTAACCGCTACTGCCACCAGAAGATCGGGTTCGCTATCACCGATATCCGCTCAACGCTGATCGGAACAGAGGCGCACGGGCACCTTGGCGGCGAGATGGGGCGGGCCATCCTCCAGTTGCAGGTGTCTTTCTATGGGCGCAACAACCTGCCGCTGGCGTTGGGTATCAATTATTTCGACGACACGGTTTTGCGATTGAGTTTGGTACAGGCGTGGAATTGACCCGCCTGTATTTTTTTGCGAGACGACTCTTGAATTGGCGCGGAGGATGATGTTCCCATGCGAGCAAGATTGAGTTCCCTGTTCGACGCTTTACTGCCTGTCCTTGCCACGCTGGCCGCGCTGGCAGTGGGTGCGGTGATGCTCCTGTTTCTGGGGGTCAACCCCATTGAAGCCTATGCCGCCATGTGGGACGGGGCCTTCGGGAGCGGCAACTCGTTTGCCGAGACGCTGGTCAAGGCTACGCCGCTGCTGCTGGTGGCGCTGGGCATCTGCATCTCCTTCCGCGGCGATGTGATCAACATTGGCGGCGAGGGCCAAATGATCATCGGCGCGATCCTGGCGACTTGGATCGGCCTGACACTCACAGACTGGCCGGGCTGGCTGGTCATCACCTTCTGCCTTTTGGCGGGCTTCGTAGGCGGGGCTGTGTGGGGCGGAATCCCCGGCTTGCTTAAGGCCTATTTCAACGTAAATGAGATCCTCAGCACGGTGATGATGAACGCCATTGCGGTGCAGTTGATGAACTTCCTGTTGCGCGGGCCGATGATCGATCCCTCGCAGGCGCAGCTGGCCTCCAAGATCCCCCAGACCGCACGCTTGATCGAGGCTTTCCAACTTCCGCGCCTGGCGCCCACGCGCCTGCATATGGGCGCGTTGCTGGCTGTGGCGCTGGCCTTCCTGGTGTACGTCCTGTTGTGGCGTACCACCTGGGGCTACCGCATCCGTGCGGTTGGACAAAACCCGCACGCTTCGCGCTATGCGGGCATCCAGGTGCCGCGCTATATGGTGCTGGCCCTGCTGCTCAGCGGGGCCTTTGCGGGGCTGGCGGGCGCGGTGCAAGTCTTCGGCGTCAATTACCGCATGATCACTGACGGTTCGGCCTCGGGTTTCACGGGCAGCGCGGGCTTCAACGGCATCGTGGCGGCCTTGTTCGGGCAACTGCATCCCATCTGGTCCATCCCCGCCTCGATCCTGTTTGGCGCGCTGCTGGTGGGTGCGAACAAGATGCAGCGCATGACGCAGGTCCCCTCGGCGCTGGTGATCGTGCTGAACGGCCTGGTGGTGATCTTTGTGGTCAGCAGCGAGATCTGGAGGCGCAGGCGGCAGCGCAGGCGGATGGCCGCCGCGGGCCATGACGAAGCTCCGCCCCCGAACGTCGACAAGAAACCCCAGCAGGCGGAGGCAGGCGCATGATCTCGGACCTCCTGTCTGTCACCGTTTTGATCGGCATCCTTGCCTCGGGCATCCGCCTGGCGACGCCCTACCTGTATGCCGCCATCGGCGAGACCTTCGGCCAGAAGAGCGGCGTGCTCAACCTGGGCGTGGAAGGCCAGATGCTGCTGGGTTCTTTCGCGGCTTTCTACGTGACCCTGAAGACCGGCAGCCTGTGGATGGGACTGCTGGCCGCCATGCTGGTCGGCGCGATCATGGGGCTGGCGATGGCCTATGTCACCGTCAACCTGCACGCCCAGCAGGGCATCAGCGGCATCGGCTTCTACCTGTTCGGCCTGGGAATGAGCGAGTTGCTCTTCCAGCGCCTGATGGGCACTGTGGAGACGGTGCAGGGCTTTCCGAAGGTCTATATCCCCGGTCTGAGCGATATTCCCTTCGTGGGCGAGATTTTCTTCAGCCAGAACATTCTTGTGTACGGCGCATACCTGCTCGTGCCGCTGGCCTGGTTCGTATTGAATAAGACCACGCTCGGGCTGAAGATCCGCGCGGTGGGCGAAAATCCAGACGCGGCTGATTCGCTGGGCGTGAGCGTGGCGCGCGTCCGCTATTTCACGATTATCCTGGGTGGGACGCTCTCGGGCATTGCGGGCGCCTCGCTTTCCATCGCATTGCTGAACGTCTTCCAGCAAAACATGACCAGCGGACAGGGATTCATCGCCGTGGCGCTGGTGTACTTCGGCGCATGGCGGCCTGTGGGGGTGCTGGGCGGCGCGCTGCTGTTCAGCCTGGTCAACTCGCTGCAATTGTGGATCCAGGTGCTGGGCATCCCGATCCCCTCCGATATCGCGGTAATGATGCCCTACGTCCTGACCATCCTGGTTTTGGTTGCGACGGTCTCGCGGGTGCGGGCTCCCTCGGCCCTGTCGAAACCGTTCGAACGCGAAGATTGAAATTCCCAGCAAGGAGGTTCCCGCGCAAGGAGTAACCGAACATCTGCAAGGTCCGTACCATCCGTCAAATTCAAACTATCAACAGGAGTAGAAGATGAAGAAGATCTTTTGGCTCGTCAGCCTGATTGTCGTCCTTTCGATGGTCCTGAGCGCGTGCGGCGGCCAGGCCGCCCAGGCGCCTGCGGAGAAGTTCCGCGTGGCTGTCGTCATGCCCAGCGCCATCAACGACCTGGCCTTCAGCCAGAGCATGTACGACGCCCTCGTCCGCATCCAGACCGAGATGGGCGGGCCCGACAAGTTCGAGTTCGTCTATTCCGAGAACATGTTCGTGGTGGATGACGCCGCCGCGGCCATCCGCGACTACGCCACCCAGGGCTACGACCTGGTAATCGCCCACGGCTCGCAATACGGCTCCTCCCTGCAGGAGATCGCCCCCGACTTCCCCGAGACCAGTTTCGCCTGGGGCACCACCGCCGACACCTTCGGCCAGCCCAACATCTTTGCCTATGAAGCGGCCTCCCAGGAAGGCGGCTACGTCAACGGCGTGCTGGCGGCCACCCTGTCCGGCAGCGACGTCATCGGCGTGGTCGGCCCGATCGAGACTGGCGACGCCAAACTGTACGTGGACGGCTTCAAAGCTGGCGTACTGGCCACCAATCCCGACGCCACGGTCAACGTGAACTACATCGGCTCCTTCTCCGATGTGGCGCTCGCCTCCGAAGCGGCCACCACCCACATCGCCGCCGGCGCAGACGTGATGACCGGCACGGCCCAGATGGTGGTCGGCGCGATCGGCAAGGCCAAGGAAAGCAATGTGTTGTGGTTCGGCACCCAGTCCAACCAGACCTCCCTGGCTCCGTCCATCGTGGTTGCCAGCCAGGTCTATCACTGGGAAGTGACCCTGCGCGAGATCATCTCCCTGATCAACGCGGGCACCCTGGGCGGCAAGTCCTTCAAGGCCAACCTGGCCAACGGCGGCGAGGTGATCGAGTTCAACCCCGATTACAGCCTGTCTGCCGATGCCAAAGCCCTGGCCGACAAGACCATCCAGGGCATCAAGGATGGCAGCATCACCATCACCCTGCCGTAGGCAAATTCGTCATTCGATAACATCGGCCGTGGGGACCCAGTCCCCACGGCCCCGAGCGAGGATGGCACCATGACCGAAGCAAACACCCTTCCCTCAGGCCGCACGCGCATTGACCATCTCGAAATGCGTGGCATCACCAAGCGCTTCCCCGGCGTGCTCGCCAGTGACCACGTGGACTTCGACGTGCAGGCGGGCGAGGTGCATGCCCTGCTGGGCGAGAATGGCGCGGGCAAAAGCACGCTGATGAAGATCCTGTACGGCCTCTACCACCCGGACGAGGGTCAGGTCCTGCTCAACGGCCAGCCCGTCACGATCTCGTCGCCCACCGACTCGATCAACCTGGGTATCGGTATGATTCACCAGCACTTCATGCTGGTGCCGACCCTGACCGTAGCCGAGAATGTGGCGCTTGGTCTGCCCTCCTCGCGCGGCGCGCTCACTGACCTGGACCGCGTCTCGAAGCGCATCCTCGAACTGGCCGAGATCTACAGCCTCAAGATCGACCCCTCCGCCTACGTCTGGCAGTTGTCCGTGGGGCAGCAGCAGCGTGTGGAGATCATCAAGGCCCTGTATCGCGGCGCGGCCCTGCTCATTCTCGACGAGCCGACCGCCGTCCTCACCCCGCAGGAGGTGGACGAGTTATTCGTCATCATGCGCCAGATGACCCGCGATGGGCACGGCCTGGTCTTCATCTCGCACAAACTTCACGAGGTGGTCGAGATCAGCAACCGCGTCACCGTGCTGCGCGACGGGCGCAAGATCGGAACCCGCCCCACCTCCGAGATCACCAAACAGGACCTGGCCAACTGGATGGTCGGCCGCGAGGTGACCTTCGCCCCCGACCGCGGCGACGTCCAATGCGCCGAGGCCCGCCTGCAGCTCCAGGATGTGTCTTGCGGCAGCGACCGCGGCACGCCCGGCCTGCGCGGCGTGAGTTTGGAACTCTGCTCGGGCGAGATATTGGGCATCGCGGGCGTCTCGGGTAACGGCCAGCGTGAACTGGCCGAGACCGTCACCGGCCTGCGAAAAACGACCGGCGGCAAGGTCATCCTCGAAGGGCGCGACATCACCGGCCTGCACCCGGCCGAGATCACCGACCGCATGTTGTCCTACATCCCCGAGGAGCGCATGCGCGACGGCGTGATCAAGGATTTTTCGGTGGCCGAGAATTTGATCCTGCGAGAACACGAGAAGAAGCCCTACTCGCGTTCGGGTTTGCTTGACCTGCGCGAAATCTCGCGCCATGCCGATGAACTCATTGCGCAGTTCCACGTCAAGACGCCCTCGCGCGATACGCTCGCCAAGAACCTCTCAGGCGGCAATATCCAGAAAGTGGTGCTGGCCCGTGAGATCTTTCGTACCCCGCGCGTCATCCTCGCCGCCCAACCCACACGCGGACTTGACATCGGCGCGACCGAATACGTCCGCGAACAGTTGCTCGAACAGCGCCGCAAGGGCGTGGCCGTCATGCTTATCTCCGAAGACCTCGATGAGATCCTGGCCCTTTCCGACCGCATCGCCGTACTCTACGAAGGCCGCATCATGGACATCGTCCCGCGCGAAGAAGCCACCCCTGAGCGGCTGGGCCTGCTCATGGCGGGTGTCCACCCCGAAGAGGGTGTGACGGCGTAAAATAGCGTACAATTTTGACGCGGAGCGCCGTTCCGCGCCCACACATATCCATCGGTTCGGTGGTCGCTGGCAGGAACCAGCGGCGTTGGGTCGCATAGCACCCACCGAAAAGTACCGCCGTCCACAGAAAGGACACCACCTATGAACCTTTGGCAGGAATACAAACGTCCCACCTCCGTCGCGGAGGCTGTGCAGGACCTGGCTTCGGCTGCGGGTCCCGCCTTGCCCATCGCAGGCGGCACCGACCTGATGCTCGACCTGCGTCAGGGCAACCATCCCCCCGTCCACACCCTCATCGATCTGACCTTCATCCCCGAGATGTCCGCGCTCGAATTGCGCGGGGATGAACTCTACGTCGGCGCCGCTGTACCCGTCAACCGCGTGGCCCTGGACCCTCTGGTGGGTACCCATGCCCAGGCGTTGACCGAGGCTGCGAATCTGATCGCGGGTCCGCAGGTGCGCAACAC
>CALLJA010000308.1 GCA_938008865.1 uncultured Anaerolineales bacterium | reverse complement strand
GCAACTATACCACCCTCACGGGCTTTTGACTATGCCCCGCGGCCCCAGATCAGGCCCTCGAGCATGCGCGCGATGCGGCGCAGCAGCGAACGCGCGCGGCGCAGGCTCGAACCCTGCTGCGGCTTGACCTTGCGCTCCGAAGGCAGCGGACCGGTCCACTCGGCGGCCATGGCGCCCCAGGTCAGGCCTCCGCCGAAGCCCACCATCACCAGCTTGTCGCCCGGCTTGATGCGCCCGCCCGCCACCGCCTCCACCATCGCAATCGGGATCGAGGCCGTGGACGTGTTGCCGTATCGGTCGAGGTTGACGACGAATTTCTCCATCGGCAATTTGAGTCCGCGCGCGGCCGCCTCGATGATGCGGATATTGGCCTGGTGCGGCACGATGCACTGGACCTGGTCGAGCGTCAGCCCGGCCGCCTCCACAGCTTCCTTCGTCGAAGAGGCCATCACGCGCGTGGCAAAACGGAAGACCTCGCGCCCGTCCATGTGGATGAAATGCTCGCCCGCGTGGATGGTGGCCTCTGCCGCGGGGTGGCGGCTGCCGCCCGCGGGAACAGACAGCAGGTCCCCGCCCGAGCCGTCCGAGCGCATCACCGCCGAGAGCACCCCGCCGGGCCGCTCGCTGGCCTGCAGCACGAAAGCCCCCGCCCCATCCCCGAACAGGATGCAGGTATTGCGGTCCTTCCAGTTGACGAAACGCGAGAGCGTCTCCGCGCCGACCACCAGCGCGGTGCGGATCGACCCGCTGCGGATGGATTGCGCGGCCATGTTGACGGCATAGATGAAGCCCGAGCAGGCCGCCGAAAGGTCGAAGGCGCCCGCCTTGTCCGCGCCGATGGCATCCTGGATCAGGCAGGCCGTGGCGGGGAAGAAATGCTCGGGCGAAGACGTGGCGCAGATGATCAGGTCCACATCGGCGGGCTTGACATTGGCCACCTCCAGCGCCTTGAGGGCTGCCTCGGCCCCCAGCGTGGACGGGAACTGATTCTCACGGGCGATGCGGCGCTCACGGATGCCCGTGCGTTCGCGGATCCAGGCGTCGTTGGTGTCCACGATCTTGGCCAGGTCATCGTTGGTCAGCACCGCCTCGGGGACGGACATGCCCCAGCCGGTGATATGTGCAAACGGCATATATACCTCAGATTCTCACATGTCGTTGCGAGCCGCGTTTTTTGCGGCGAAGCAACCTCCTGTTTTCAGCTATGTTTCTGAATGCTTGGGAGATTGCTTCGTTGGGCCTGCGGCCCTCCTCGCAATGACATTATCGATATCGACTCAAGATCAACGTGGCGTTGTGCCCGCCGAAGCCGAAGGAATTGGACATGGCGTGTTCGGGCTGCGCCGCGCGCGGCTGGTTCGGTACGTAATCCAGGTCGCACTCAGGGTCGGGCGTGGAGTAATGCACCGTGGGCGGCAGGATATTGTGCTCGAAGACCTTGACGCAGGCCGCCGCCTCGACCGCCCCCGAAGCGCCCAGCATGTGCCCCGTCATCGACTTGGTCGAGGAGATCGCCACGCGATAGGCATGCCCGCCGAAGACGGTCTTGATGGCGGCGGTCTCGCTCTTGTCGTTCAGCGGCGTGGACGTGCCGTGGGCGTTAATGTAACCGATCTCCTCGGGCTTCAGGCCCGCGTCCTTCAGGGCCAGGCTCATCGAGAGGGCCGCGCCTGCGCCGTTCTCGGCGGGTGCAGAGATGTGGTGCGCGTCGTCGGTGGTGGCATACCCCGTGAATTCGCAAAGGATGCGCGCGCCGCGCGCTTTGGCGTGTTCCTCCGCTTCGAGGATCAGGACGCCCGCGCCCTCGGCCATCACAAAGCCGTCGCGCTCCTTGTCGAACGGACGCGAGGCCGTCTCGGGCGACTCGTTGCGGGTGGAGAGCGCGCCCATCACGTTCATGCCCGCCATCGCCAGCGGCACGATGGCCGCCTCGGCTCCGCCCGCGATCATCGCGTCGGCAGCCCCGCGGCGGATCATGGCGGCCGCTTCGCCAAGCGCATTCGTGCCCGTGGCGCAGGCCGTGACGGCGGCCATGTTGGGGCCGCGCGCCCCCACGCGGATGGCGATCATGCCCGCCGCCCCGTCCGAGATCATCATCGGCACGAGAAAGGGGCTGACGCGCTCGGGTCCGCGCTCGCGCAGGACTTCGGCCTGTTCCAGCAGCGTGCCGATGCCGCCGATGCCCGTGCCGATCAGGATGCCCACACGGTCGCGGTTGGCTTCGTCGATGACCAGGCCCGCATGCGCCAGGGCCTCCAGCGTGGCGACCGTGGCAAACTGGGTGTAACGGTCCATCTTGCGGGCGTCGCGTGCGCCGAATACGGCGGCGGCGTCGAAGCCCTTGACCTCGGCGGCGAAACGCGTCTTGTGGCGGCTGGCGTCGAACAGGGTAATGGGGGCCGCGCCCGACCTGCCCGCCAGCAGGGCGTCCCAGGTCTCGTTCATGGTATTGCCGATCGGGCTGATGCACCCCAGGCCCGTGACCACAACTTTTCTCTGCATCGTATCTCCTATTAAAAGCGCGGGACAAGAGGTCATCTTGTCCCACAGGTTACAGGTAGTAATAACACGGCTGGCAGAAAAGCGATGCGGTATTAAAACGTAAGGGCGACCCGTCGGGTCGCCCCAACCGTTATGCGGGGCGGATCAATTTCCACACCTGCTGGATGTGGATGCGGTCATGGGTCGACATGAATCCGACCAGTTCCTGCAGGCTGGTCGGGCCGAAGATCGAGTGGCGCGCCCTGCGGGCCCAATCGGCCCCGCCGAGGGCCCGCAGCATGGACAGTGTTTCGAGCCGCGCAGTCAGGAATTCCTGGAAAGCGGCGCGGCCGTCCTGCGCGAGGTAGTTGCGTTCCTCGGCCCAGGCGTCCGTGTTGCGCGAAGGGATGAACGGTTCGCTTTCGTCGAGCAGGCGGCGCAGGCGCGGCTGGTTGACCTCGCGCTCGGTGTCGCGCAGGTGGCACAGGACTTCGGTCAGCGCCCATTCTGCGGGGGCGGGCCGCGTGGTCCAGGCGGAGGCGGGGGCTTCCTCCAGCAGGGACGAGATCACCGCGGGAGTGGAGGTCATCAGGGCCAGGATGGCATCTATCGAGCCAAAGTCCGCTTCGAGCGTCTTGAGGTCTGCGCGTTCGAGCCAGGCGCGCAGGTCGGCCAGGGAGCCACGGCCCGTGGCGGCGGGGTCGTCGGCCTTGGGTGCGTCGGTGTTGACCCAGAAGGTCGGCAGGCCCAGGGCGTGCGCGGGGGCCAGGTCGCGCCCGGCGTCGTTGCCCACCATCAGCACGGGGCCCTCGGGCCAGCCCAGGCGGCCCAGGAATTCGGCGAAATACATCGGGTGCGATTTGGTAAAGTGGAAGGTCTCGTACGAGGAGACCAGCGCAAAGTCGTAGGACTCGGGAGCCAGGCCGGCAAAGCGCAGGCGGTGCAGGGTGGCCTTGAGCGGGAAGAAGGGGTCGGTGGCGACGGCCACGCGGTAGCCCCGGGCGAAGGCCCAGCGCACCAACTCGGCCGCCTCGGGACGTCTGCCCGTCAGCGCGCCCAGGCTGGGGAAGACCTCGTCGTAGAATTGCTCGATGAGCGCGCCCAGTTCGCGCCCATCCATGCCCAGGCTGGGGAAGAATTTCTCGTTGAAGACCTCGCGCAGGGTGCGGGACGGGTCCTGGCTGGCCATCATGGCGCGCGTGCCCGAGACCAGCGCGGGCAGCATCACCTCGGGGGCCACGCGGGCCGCCAGGTGCGCCGAAAGCGACTGGAAATAGGCGGGGATGAAGGCATCCATGTTGGTGTCCAACAGGGTGTCATCCAGGTCGAGCAGTAATGTAAGCATGGCTATTCTTTGATTTCGAATTTGAAGGGCAGGCCGTGACATTCGCCGCAGCCGACGTGCGGTTCAGCCACGTCGCGTTTCGACTTTTCGCAGTAGGCCGCGACCTGCACCCGCCGCTGCAACAGCGCCGTCAGCGGACGGTTGACCGCCCCGCGCAGGCGCATGAACTGGCAGGCGTTGGCCATTTCGATGGACGGCACGGGACAGGTCTTGCACAGGTCGGGAGTCCACTGCTGGTTGGCGGCTTTGAGCAGGCGGCACTCTTCCACGTTGCGGCCACGATAATAATCCCCGAAGAAATATGAACATTCTTTGCCGGCGGGAGTGCGCATGGAGTCTCAGTTCAAGAGTTGGGAAGTTTGAAAATTGCAGGTTGGACGGAACATCCAACCTGCAACTCGCAGGCTGGCTCTTTACACGCGGGTGACGTACTCGCCCGTGCGGGTGTCGACGCGGATGCGGTCGCCGACCTTGACGAACTGCGGGCACTGCACCTGCAGGCCCGTATTGGTGGTGACCTTCTTGGTCACGCCCGTGGCGGTGTCGCCGCGGATGGCCATTTCGGCGTCGGTCACTTCGAGGTCCACCGAGGTGGGCAGTTCGATGTCGAGCGGCTCGCCCTTGTAGAAGGTCAGTTTGACTTCCATCTCGGGGATCAGGTAGAGCGCGTCGTCGCCGAGCATATCGGCCTTGATGGCGGGCTGCTCGAAGGTCTCGTTGTCCATGAAATGGTAGAACTCGCCGTCGGTGTACAGGTATTGGACATTGTGGAAGTCGAGGCGCACGTCCTGCACAGACTGGCCCGAGGAGAAGGTGCGCTCGATGTTGGCGCCCGTCAACAGGTTGCGGGCCTTGATGCGGATATTGGCATTGCCGCGGCCCGTTTTGTTGTGGCTGTAGTCCAGCACCTTGTATAAAGAGCCGTCCATTTCAAAGGTAACGCCCTTGCGGAGTTCATTTACGTCGATCATGGTTCTTTCTTTCCTTATCTGGTGAAGTTGCAAACGGGCGGATTATAGCCCAAGGTTAGCAGGGAAGGCAAGGCTAATGCCCCGCGTCCTCGTCGCGCAGCAGGTGGACGGCGTGTTCGAGCACGGGCAGCACGACCTGCAAATTTTCGAGCGCGCCTTTGGGGCTGCCGGGCAGGTCGAGGATCAGCGTCCGTCCGCGGATGCCCGCTGCGAGGCGCGAGAGCATGGCGTGCGGGGTGATGTGCAGGCTGGCGGCGCGCATGGCTTCGGCCAGGCCGGGCGCTTCTTTCTCGATCACGTCGCGGGTGGCCTCGGGGGTCACATCGCGCGGGGCGAAGCCCGTCCCGCCTGTGACCAGGATCACGTCCAGGCTGCCGCTGTCGGCCCACTGGCGCAGCGTCTCGGCCAGCGCGGAACGGTCGTCGGGCAGGATGGCCGTCTGGACCACCGACCAGCCCTCGGCGCGGACTCGCTCCGCCAGGGCGGGGCCCGAGGCGTCGGGGCGCTCGCCGCGCGCGGAGCGGTCGGAGGCGGTCAGGATTCCAAAGCGGATTGCCATCAGGAGATTTCCTTGCCGAACAGGCGCACGGTCTTCATCTCGTTCCAGCCGCGCTGCTCGTAAAAATGCGCGGCCTCGTCGTTGCCCTGCATGACCAGCAGGTAACACTTGAGGCAGCCTTTGGCGCGCAGGCGGGATTCGGCTTCGTCCATCAGTTGGGCGGCGATGCCCTGCCTGCGGAATTCACGCCGCACCGCCAGGTGATAGAGCATCCCGCGCCGCCCATCGAAGCCGCCGATGATCGAACCGACGATGAGGCCATCGGCTTCGGCCAGCAGGAACAGGTCGGGGTCGCGGGCGGCTTTTTTGGCGATCTCGTCGGGGCTGTCGGAACGGCCCACGTTCACGCCCTTTTCCATGCTTTCCCACAGGGCGCGGACCGCGGGGTAATCGTGCGGGTGGCGGTAGGGTCGGATGGAAACAGGGGTCACGCGGGGTTCAGCACCTTCCTGAGCGTGGAGACCAGGTCATCGGGCATGTAGGGCTTGAGCAGGAATTCGCTCGCCCCGCGCCTGAGACATTCCTCGCGCAGGTTCATGCCCGAAGACATCACCACGGCCAGCAAGCGGGTATCGGCTTCGGCGCGCAACTGGTCGAGGATGGCCAGGCCGTCCTGGCGCGAGAGGTGCACGTCCAGCAGGAGCAGGTCGGGGGCTTCGGCGCGGACGGCGGCGGGGACGTCGGCATCCGCGTCCACCGCCACGACCGTGTAGCCTTCCATCTTCAGAAGCGTCTTGAGCAGCGACACCATGATGGTGTCATCTTCGGCCAGCAGTACTTTTGGCATTCTGTTTCGCCCTCGTCTTGGCAGGTTTGGATTTTGCTGCTGGCTTTTTTCCAGCGGGTTTGGTCCTGGGTTTGGGTTTATCTTCCTGCGCCGCGGGGACGGGCGCGGGAGCCTCCAGCGCGGCGTTCAGCACGTCGTCCACGGTATCCACCAGCACGAACTTCATCGCGTCGCGGACTTCGGCGGTCACGTCTTCCAGGTCTTGTTCGTTACGCTTGGGCAGGATGACGGTCTTCAGCCCGTTGCGGTGCGCGGCCAGGACCTTTTCCTTGACGCCGCCGATCGGCAGGACCTGACCCCGCAGCGTGATCTCGCCCGTCATGCCCACGTGCGGCTTGACCTTGCGGCCCGAGATGAGCGAGACCAGCGAGGTGGCCATGGTCACGCCCGCCGAGGGACCGTCCTTGGGCTGCGCGCCCGCGGGCACATGCATGTGGATGTCATTCTTATCGAAGAAGGCCGGGGCGATGCCCAGCGACTCAGCCCGCGAGCGCACGTAAGAGAGCGCCGCGCGCGCCGACTCTTGCATCACGTTGCCCAGCGAACCCGTGATCTGGAATCCGCGCCCGCCCGGCATATTGGTGGCTTCGATGTAGAGGATGTCGCCGCCAAAGGCGGTCCACGCCAGGCCGGGCACCACGCCGGGCATGGAGGTGCGTTGGTTCAATTCCTCGGGACCGAGGTAGAGCGGGTGGTCGAGGAATTCCTCCACCAGTTCGGGCGTGACCTCGAACCTGCCGCCCTTGCCCTCGGCGATGCGCGTGCCCACCTTGCGGCAGATGGCGCCGATGCGGCGCTCCAGGCTGCGCACGCCCGCCTCGCGCGTATATTCGCGGATGATCTTCTGCAGCGACGGTTCCTGGAAGGTCACCTCGTCGTCGTGCAGGCTGTTCTCGCGGATCTGGCGCGGGATGAGGTAGCCCTTGGCGATGGCGGTCTTTTCGCTCTCGGTGTAGCCCGAGAGGAAGATGATCTCCATGCGGTCGCGCAGCGGACCGGGGATGGTCTCGAGCGTGTTGGCGGTTGTGATGAAGAAGACCTGCGAGAGATCGAAGGGCACTTCGAGATAGTTATCGCGGAATTCGCTGTTTTGTTCGGGGTCGAGCACTTCGAGCAGGGCCGAGGCGGGGTCGCCGTGGAAGTCGGCGGTCAGTTTGTCCACCTCATCGAGCATGAAGACCGGGTTGCGCGTCTCCACGCGGCGCAGGGCCTGCAGGATGCGCCCGGGCATGGCGCCGATATAGGTGCGGCGGTGCCCGCGGATCTCGGCCTCGTCACGCACGCCGCCCAGCGAAACGCGGATGAACTTGCGCTCCATGGCGCGCGCAATGGACTGGCCGAGCGAGGTCTTGCCCACGCCGGGCGGCCCCACGAAGCACAGGATCACGCCCTCGCGCTCGCGGCGGATGGCGTCCTCGGATTCCGTCCTGGCCTCGTCCTTACGGTCCAGGCGCAGTTTGCGGATGGCCAGGAATTCGAGGATGCGTTCCTTCACGTCTTCCAGCCCGTAGTGGTCCTTATCGAGGATCGCGCGGGCGTGGGCAATGTCCAGGTTGTCGGGGGTGGTCTTGGACCACGGCAGGCTCGTCAGCCAGTCGAGATAGGTGCGGATGACGCCGTATTCGGCGGCGGCGGTCGGCAGGCGCGAGAGCCTGTCCAGTTCGCGGCGGGCCTGCTTGTCGGCCTCCTCGGGCATCTTCGAGTCTTCGATCTTCTTGCGGAAATCCTCGGTCTCGGCGGCTTGTTCGTCCTTTTCGCCGAGTTCCTTCTGGATGGCCTTCATCTGCTCGCGCAGGAAGTAATCGCGCTGCACCTTTTCGATCTCGCCGCGCGCCTCGTTCTGGATCTTCTGGCCGATGGTCAGCACCTCGGCCTCGCGCACCAGCAGGCCGATCAGTTTCTTGAGTTTCTCGGTGACCGAATCGATCTCGAGGATCTCCTGCGCGTCCTTCAGGTCGATGCGCTGGAAGTTGGCGATGGTGTAGGCCGTCGGCAGGGCGTCTTCGACCGAGAGGATCGAAGCCGCCAGTTCCTCGGGGAAGGAGGGGATCATCTGCGTGATCTGCTGGAACTGCTCGCGGGCGTTGCGCGCCAGCGCGTCCAACTCGATGCCCGCTTCGATGCTCTCGGGCGCGAGTTCGATGCGCGCCTTGAGGTACGGCTCCTCCTCGACGAAATCGCCCAGGCGGAAACGCTCCATACCCTGCACCAGCAGGCGCACGGTCCCATCGGGGGCGCGCAGCAGGCGGTGGACGGTGGCGATGGTGCCGACGCGGTACAGGTCGTGCGGGCCTGGCGTTTCCAACTCGGGGTTGACAGACGCCACCAGGCCGACGAGTTTATCGCCCGCAACGACGTCGTCCACCAGTTTGATCGAGCGCGGCTGGCCCACCGTCAGCGGGACGGCGGTCTGGGGATAGACGACCACCCCGCGCAGCGGCAGGATCGGCAGCACGTCGGGGTATTTGGACACCGCCTGGGGTTCCTCGGGTTCAGAGACGGCGGGATCGGCCTCCTTCTTCTGGAAGCGCGAGAACATGGACGGCATGAGCATCGAGAGCAGCTCGTCGTCCGACTCGCCGATCCACTGAAAGAGATCGCCTAGACTGGATTGCCAGCGGGTTGCAGGCATGAAGTTAATCCACCTTGATCTGGTTTGGTCTTGCTTTGGGCAGGCTGACGGTCAGAAAACCGTCCTTGTATTCCGCGCGGGCGGAGTCCGAATCGATCGGGGCAGGCAGAGATACCGAGGTGGCAAATTTGCCGAAGCGAATCTCCATCTGGTGATAGGCGCGGCGGTCGGGCAGGTCGGCGCGCACACCGCTGATGGTGAGGATGTCCTTTTCGAGGACCACCTCGAAATCCTCATCCTTCATACCCGCCACCTCCACACGGACGACCAGGTCGTCCTCGGTCTCGAACATGTCGGTGGGCGGACTCCAAATACTGGAATACACCTGCCAGCTGATGGCGTGCAGCACCTCGCGGCGGGTTTCCATCAGCGAAAGCGTGGATTTGCGGACAACCGTGGGCATAAGACTGCCTCCTGCGGGCGGGGCCTGCCCGCCCGAATGGCTACTTGCCGAGGGCCGCGCGGGCGGCCGCAAGCACTTCTTCGTAGTTCGGCTCGTCGCCGTTGGTCGGCATGTAGGCCGCATAGGTCACGATGCCCTTCCTGTCGACCACGAACACGGCGCGGCGCAGGAGGCGGACTTCCTTCATCAGCGTGCCATATTTCTTGCCGAAATCGGCCTTGAGGGTATCCGAGACGGTGATGACGTTCTCGACGCCCGCCGCGCCGCACCAGCGCTTCTGAGCCACGGGCAGGTCCATGCTGACCACCAGCACGGCAATGCCCTTGCCCAGTTTGGAGGCTTCTTCATTGAAGCGGCGCGTCTCGCGGTCGCACACGGCGGTGTCGAGCGAGGGCAGCGAAAGGATGATGCGCACCTTGCGCTTGGTTTCCTTGAGACCTTTGCTGACGGTCCAGTCATTTTTTTGGATGGTGAAGTTGGGAGCCTTGCGCCCCGCCTGGATGTCTTCCCCGACGATGGTCTGGTCCATGCCAGCGAATTTGATCAATCCCTTGCGTTCCACGACGGCCATATGAGTTTCTCCTTTTACCTGTATTTTTTGATGATCGCTGCGAGAGCGCCCCCGACAGGGCTCGAACCTGTAACCTACAGCTTAGAAGGCTGGTGCTCTGTCCATTGAGCTACGGGGGCCATTACCGCTTCCGCCGCCGTCCGCGGCGGGGAGTGTGAATCTTACTGCCTGGGTCTCAGGCCGCGATAGACGCGCGGCCCGGCCAGCGTGCGCAGGATGGTATCGGCGGGACGGTGCAGGCGCGCAGAAAGGTCCTCAGCCGACATGGGCGAATTTCCGTTCACCAGGAACAGGCGGAAGACCGCCTCGACCAGCGCCGTGCGTTCGTTGACGAAATCGGGCTGCAGGGCGCAGTGACTCATCAGCGCGTGCTCGATACCGTCCACCGATTTGACCTCGGCGCTGACGGGGTCGACCCAATCGATCAACTGGCCTTCCTCATAATTGGCGAAGGCTGCCTGGTGCTCGGGGCACAGCAGGGAACGCAGGAAGACGTGCCAGTCGCGCTCGTTCTGCTTCCACCACTGAAAGTCGATGTGAAAGGGAGTCTGGACAGTAGGCTTGAGCAGGCTGGGACGTTTGAGTTCGGTCATCATACCGCATCCTCATCAATTCGGAAATGTAGGTCGCCGACGTGGGTGAACGGTTTGCTTGCCAGCAAGGCCAGCATGGGGGCGGGCGGTACGCGCCGCACCAGGTTGAGTGCCGCATACAACTCCTGCGCATGGACGTGGCCTTGGGGGGTCAGCTTGGTCAGTTCGCGCATCATCGAGAGCACCAGGTCCTGGAAGGAGCGATGTTTTCCCCACAGCGGGTCGAGCAGTTTGAAATCGGGCACGTAGATCGCCATACGGTCGTTGAACTCGGCGGTGATCGGCTGCTTAAGCATGGCAAAGACCATGCCGCCGTCCGCACCGACGATCAAGGTGCGGACCCAGTCCTTGGTGGCGCGCTGGGTGCGGGCGGTGACGATCACCTCGCCAGGCCTCTCGCCGCGCTTGACCTCCACCAGGCTGCCGGGCATCAAGCTCTGCGACTTGTACCATTCACGCAGGCCGTGGACATATCCGCCCGAACGCACCACCCAGGCGGGCATGCGCGCGCCCGTACGGCCATCCACCAGCGTGAAGCGCACGCGCGGCGATTCGTAGGCGGTGGGGAAGAAGGCCCGCGCACGCTGGGAAAGCGGCAGGGTACCCGCGCGCAGGTGCGGGTAGATCAGGCTGATCGTCACAGAAGTGACCTTGTCGCGGGCGGGCGCATCCTGAACGGGCGAAAGTTCGTCATCCAGTTGCGTCTCCAGGGACAACATCTGCGGGGTGAGCGTGGCGCGGTCGTGTTCGATGGTCTCGTAACGCAGGTGCGGGGGAATCTCGCGCACGCCTTCCGGTTCAAGGCGGTGCAGGCACCACAGCACTTGTCCCGCAGGGCCGACCTCGTCGAAGCGGTTATCCTCCTGCAGGGCCCAGTTCAGCGAGAACTCGGCCAGTTTGGGGTTGACACCCGCAGGCATCTCGACATCCTTCAACAGCGCGGACGTGAGCTGCGGTTCGCCGCCCGACATGTCGAGCACGGCTTCAGCCAGGTTGAGATGCCCAATATTGACGTCCACCAGCAGGGCGCGCGGGAACCAACGCCCCGCGATGCGCACCAGGTTGTCATCGGCCAGGAAAGCGGCCTCGACCTTCTTTTCGAGGTCGCTGCCATGCTCCGCCAGGACAGCGGGCAGGTCCACGGCTTGCTCATCCGCTGGGATGGCGGGCGTCGAGTTCAGCGCGTGGTCGGCCAGGGCCGAGGCGAACATGCGCTCAGCGCCGTCTTCCATGACGACCGAGGCCACCTGGAACTCGCCCACCGCCGGGTTCGACCCGGCGCGGACGGCGGTGACGGTGCCTTTCTGCCAGTTCAGCGCGGGAAAGATCAGGTCATCGCCCGCCTGGTGGCTGTCCTTGGGGAAATAGGTTTTGCCGGCGGCCTGGCGCTTGGCCTGCGCCGCAGCCCGCTCGATGCGGATGCGCTCCTCCAGCAGGACGGGCACGAGTTCGCGCGTGGTGAGCGGGACTTCCTGCTCGAACAAATAGTTATGTAGAAATTCAACGTCCTGTCGGGAGATCTGGAAGGTCGTCCAGTAGTCAGTGGGGAACATGGAATTGGGACTCATGACATGCCTTATGCTGATTCGATGATGCAACACCGTGGTGTCGGCCTGTAATTATACCTTACGATAAAAGATTGCGTGAAATAATTGAC
>CALLJA010000307.1 GCA_938008865.1 uncultured Anaerolineales bacterium | reverse complement strand
CAGGTTTCGTTCATCACCAGGATCAAGGTCAGGATTTACCTGGGGGCGCTGAGCGCGGGGATCGTCATCACCCTGGGCGTCTGGGGGCTGGATCGGGCCCTTGGCAACACAGACCCGTTCTCGCGGGTCGTGCTTCCCATCCTCACTGGCCTGTATGCGATTCCCATCTATTGGATCCACAAACAGGATGAAAGGTTCATCCGCTATTTCGAGCGGCTCATCTATGCCGCCTCGGCCCTATACATTTTGGGATTCTTCACCTACAACACCATCCTCAATGCATACACAGGCGCGCTCGACCTGAACAAATTCTTCCTGTGGATGGTCATGTTGTACGCCGCACCCTTCCTGATGTTCTCTTCGCGCACGGCCCTGCGGCTGTCCATCGGCAGTTACGGTTACGTGCTCGCCGTCGGAATATGGTTCCTGGTCAACGCGCCGAGGAACGACAGTTTCGGCCAGAGCGTCAGCGTGGTCTTCCAGGTGTTGATTGCAAACCTGTTGTACATCATCATCCTTTCGGTGATCGTCAACCTGAAGGATAAAGTGCTGGAAGCCGAGACTCGCTCCATGCTGATGGATATGCTGGCCAACACCGACCCGCTGACGGGCATCCACAACCGCCGCAAACTGACCGATACCATTGTGTCGTTGATCCAGGAGCAGGTGCCCTTCTCCGTCATCATGGTGGATATCGACCGCTTCAAGCATATCAACGACACCTACGGGCACGACGCGGGCGACAAGGTGTTACAATACTTCGGCAGCGAACTGGGCCGAATCATCCGCCGCGGAGACCTGGCAGGGCGCTGGGGCGGGGACGAGTTCCTGATCATTTGCCCCAACCTGGGCGCAGGCGGACAGGCCTCCCTCCTGCAGCGGCTCAACACCATCGGCGCCAACCTCGACCCGAAGGTGGCCCAGCCCTTCCACCTGAGTTTTGGGCTGGCCGAATGCGCCGAAACCGACACCCTCAAGACCTTGCTCAAACGCGCGGATATGGAACTATATCGGAACAAATCGGGGAAACAGGATTAAGGCTCTTCCTCGCATACCCAGCAATCGCGTCCGTTATGCTTGGCGCGCTGGAGCGAACGGGTTGCGAGTCTCAGCAGCGCGCGCACATTGGGCAGCGTGCCGCGCGTGAAGAACACCCCCAGGCTGATGATGATCGGTACCTCCCGCCCGCCCACATGCAACGGCTGGGCCTGTACCCTGGACTGGATGCGCTGGGCCATGCGGCAGGCATCCGCAAGTGCGGGACATTGTATGATGGCCGCAAATTCTTCGCCGCCATAGCGCCCCGCTACCGTTCGCGCCGTGAGCATGGCGCTGCGAGGCGGCAGGTCTTGCGGACACAGGGTCTCGCGGAAGATGCAGGCCACCGCGCGCAGGGCTTCGTCGCCAACCGCGCGTCCGAACTCCTCGTTCAACTTCTTGAAGCGGTCCAGGTCGAGCAGGATGGCCGCCAGACCCAGGTCGGAGGCGGAGGAACGCGAGAACACCAGCGCCGCCTCCCGCAGGAAGCTGCGGCGGTTCAGCAATCCTGTCAGGTCGTCTACATAGGGGGCAGAGATGCGGGTCGGTGGTTCGATTTGCTGTGAGGTCATAAAATCCTGAGGCGGAAACCTGCTGGAATCATCCCGCTTATTATAAACACATAACCCCGGGACAGGCGCATCAAACAGGTATAATTGCGGGTAATTCAACCCAGACAAAGAAAACAGGCCATGCCAACCATTTATCAAGCGCTTGCCGAGATCGAAAAGAACAATGAGACCGCCGCGCTCTGCACGGTGGTCGCCAGCCAGGGCTCCACGCCGCGCCACGTGGGCAGCAAGATGCTCGTCTACCCCGACGGGCGTTTCATCGGCACCATCGGCGGCGGGGACATGGAACATCGCGCGCTCGACGAGGCCATGATCGCCATGTCCGAGGGCAAGCCGCAAACGATCAAGTACAGCATGGTGGATCCCAGCCGCGGCGACGTGGGCGTATGCGGCGGGACCGTGGAGGTGTTTGTGGAACCGATCCTGCCTGCCCCGCTGGTGGTGGTGGTCGGCGCGGGACACGTGGGCAAGGCCGTCGTCCACTTGGCGAAGTGGCTTGGGTTCCGCGTGGCCGTCAGCGACGACCGCGCCGAATTCTGCACGCCCGAGGCCACCCCTGGCGCGGATGCATATTACCCCGTCCCAATGGAAAAGTTGACGGAACAGTTCAAAGTGACGAAGCGGACTTATTTCGTGCTGACCACCCGCGGGTCCAATGTGGATGCGCTCGGGCTGCCCAGCCTGCTCGAGTCGCCTGCGGCCTACATCGGCGTGATCGGCTCGAAGCGCCGCTGGGCCACCACGGTCAAGGCCCTCAAGGAAAAGGGCATGGCCCCCGAACAGATCGCCCGCATCCACTCGCCGATGGGGCTGGAGTTGAACGCCGAGACGCCCGAGGAGATCGCGGTCAGCATCCTGGCCGAGATCCTGATGTTGCGCGACAAGGGCACGGGCAGGATGATGAAGGCCTGATGGCGCTGCCGCCCAACCAACGCATGTTCCACGGCGGCATCCGCGCGGCGGCGCTGGCCGACCAACTGGCGGCGCGCTTCAATGACCGCCAGCACAAGACTCGCGTCGAGGCGCGCGGCGAGACGGCCCTGGTGCAGGTCGGCTCGAAGCACGGCACTCCTGTTACCGTCCACATCGCGGACACGGAGGGCGGCGTGCTGGTCACCATGAGCCGCGACCGCGACTGGCTGGACCGCACCGCCGACGCCAGCGAGCTGCTGGAACGCGCCGCCACCAATCCACTCTCGCTGCTGGCTGCCCTGCCAGACGTGCTGGGAGAGTTGAATCAGGAAAACGTCGCGCCGCACATTTGGAACGCCATCAATGACATCTGCGCCCTGACCCGCTCCTTGGCGGGTGAACGGAACGGCCCCGCCAACCCGAAGGTCTGCCTGTACTGCGGCGTAGCCAACGACCCCGAATTCGAGACCTGTGTGGGCTGCGGCGCGGCCCTGCCCGTGGACCTGCCGCGCGCCTGCCCCAAATGTGGGCGCGGGCACACCTCCGATGCGCTCTTCTGCCAGGCCTGCGGCACGCGCCTGGTCGACGGGTAAGACCCATCTGCCGAAAAGTCTGGTACACTCTCGGCTATCACACCCATGAAAGCGAAAGGATCATGAGCGAACGCATTATTTTCATCACCGAGTTCGACTTGAAGCGCCTGCGCGAGTTGATCGCGGACGCGGGCAGCACCGACTACCGCAACAGTCCGTACCTGAAACAACTGGATGAGGAACTTCACCGCGGACAGGTCGTCCGCCCGCAGGAGGTGCCCGCCGATGTCGTCACCATGAACTCACGCGTCCTGCTGATCGACGTAGAAAGCGGCGAGGAGATGGAATACACCCTGGTCTTCCCGCAGGATGCCGACCCCGCCCAGGGCAGGCTCTCGGTGCTGGCCCCGATCGGCACGGCCATGCTCGGCTACCGCGTAGGCGATGTCTTCTCGTGGCAGGTACCCGACGGGGTGCGCAAGTTCAAGGTGGCGAAGATCCTGTTCCAGCCCGAGGCCTCGGGCAATTTCGACCTGTAGTTCCACAGAGCGCAGCCAGCCTGCGCTCTTTTCATGCAACGCGGTCGGGGAAAATCCGTATGGAAATAAGACAAACGGTTCTTGTATGAGGCAGTCGCTTGGACTATAATCGAACCGTTCTTCAGACACTCAAGGAGAGAAACATGGCCAGAATTTTTGACGTCATTGAATATCCGAACGAGATGACCGATGAGATCGTCCACCGCTTCCCCGAGGAGGGCATCGGCGACTTCCGCATCGGTTCGCAGGTCATCGTGCGCGAAAGCCAGCGGGCGGTCTTCTTCCGCGACGGCAACGCCCTGGATGTGTTCGGCGCAGGCCGTCACACCATTGCCACCGCCAACATCCCGCTCCTGATCGACTGGATCGGCAAGGCCTTCAACGACCGCACCCCCTTCCCTGCCGAAGTCTACTTCGTCTCGATGAAGGAATTCGCCAACAAGAAGTGGGGCACCCCGCAGCCCATCATCGTCCGCAACCCGGGCATGGGCCTGGGCGTGGCGCTCCTGCAGGGCTTCGGCACCTATTCTTTCCAGGTGAAGGACCCGCAGCAGTTCGTGACCCAGATCGTCGGCGCGCAGCACGCCTATCGCACTTCGGATATCGAAGAACGCCTGCGCACCATGCTGCTCTCCAAACTGCAGGACGTGCTGGGGGAGACGGGCGCGAAACACTCCGTGCCCGAGATCATCGGCCTGACCGAGGAGATCGGGGCCGCTGTCCGCGCCAAGGTACAGGACGACTTCGAGGCCATCGGCCTGGTGCTCAAAACCTTCTACGTCGGCAACATCAAGCCGAGCGAAAAGTCGGCCCAGGAATTGCGCGACATGGGCATGCTCGACATGGCCACCTACACCCAACTCCAGGCCGCGGACGCGATGCGTGACGCCGCCCAGAATCCCAGCGGCGGCGCGGGCCTGACGGCGGGCATCGGCGCGGGCATGGGCATCGGCAACCTGATGCAGCAGGCCACCTCGGGCGCGATGGCCCAGCAGCAGGCCGCCAACAACAACAGCGGCGGCGCGGCCAAGGCCTCCGTCCCCGACGTGATGACCCCCGCCGAAGCCGCGGCCTACATGCGCGTCTCCGAAGAGGACGTCATCGCCGCCATCACCGCAGGCGACCTCAAGGCCAAGAAACTCGGCAGCGCCTACCGCATCAGCAAGGAAGCGTTGGACGCTTTCCTCAAAGGTTAGAGCAAGTCTTAAAACAAAAAAGAGTCTGGCGATATGCCAGACTCTTTTTTTCTCCTTCGTGTGAAGCGGAGGACCGATACCCTTCGCCCCGCCGTCAAAACGAGGACTTCACCTATTCCAACTCGGATATGACATCGGGCACGGCGGCGAGCACGTCGCCTGCCAGGACCGAGGCCGTGGTACCGAGCGCCTCGGCGGCTTCCAGCCCCGCCCGTGCGTGGATCCAGGCACCCGCCACAGCGGCGTCGTAGGCATCCACGCCCTGGGCGCGCAGGCCAACGATCAGGCCCGCCAGCACATCGCCCGTCCCAGCCCGCGCCAGCGCGGGAGAAGCCACAGGGATGACCGTCGAGCGGCCGTCGGGCGAGGCGATCACTGTGAAGGCGCCCTTCAGCACCACCACGTGACCCCATTCCTGCGCAAAACGCAGGGCCACGCCCTCGCGGTCCGCCTGGACCTC
>CALLJA010000306.1 GCA_938008865.1 uncultured Anaerolineales bacterium | reverse complement strand
ATCCGCTGGGAGCATTACTACTGGGCCAACTCGCCCGAACTGCGCGGTGATTTTGCGCGGCACCCCGAGACCGAATCGGCTTTCTGGGTCAATTACGGCCGCCGACAATTGGTGGCGCTGGGCCTTTCTCCCAGGCGGGCTGCCGAGATGGCGCCTATCCTCTCGGCGCACATGGATGAGCATTACAAGCCCCTCAGCCTGCTGGCGGAGGACGCGCTTGGGATGCTGTCGCAGTTCAACGAAGCGGGATTCCGACTGGGGGTCGTGTCGAACCGCGAGAATCCCTTCGTTCAGGAACTGGATGGGTTGGGTATCACGCCCTTCTTCCACTTTGCGCTGGCGGCAGGCGAGGTCAAATCGTACAAGCCTGAGCCGGGTATTTTCGAAGCGGCGCTCCAGCGGGCCGGCGTCGCCGCCGGGGCCGCCATGTACGTGGGCGACAATTACTTTGCCGACGTGGTGGGAGCGCGCCGCGCCGGGCTGCGGCCCGTGCTCTACGACCCGCGCGGGATCTACCCTGAGGCGTCCTGCGAGGTCATCGCCTCGTTTGCAGACTTGCCGAACCTGTTGAAATGACCTTGCGAAGGGCTGGCCCTTCGCAAGTTTTTTGCTTAAGGAGAACACCATGGCCTGGGAACGAAAGATCATGCGTACGGTGCGCGTGCGCAACTCGCAAGCCAGCGGCGTGCTGGCGCGCCTGCTGACCGCCATCTCGGATGAGGGCGGCAGCATCGGCAGCATCGAGATGCTGACCGAGACCTCGAAGCATGTGGTGCGCGACATCACCATCTACGCCGAAGACGCGGCCCACATGGAGCGCATCCTTCAGGCGATCCAGGGAAACGAAGATTCGCATATCATCCAGGTGCGCGACGAGGTGCTGGAACTGCACGAGAAGGGCAAGATCGCCATCCGTTCGCGCTACCCCATCGACTCGATGACCACCCTGCGGCGTGTGTACACACCCGGTGTGGCCGAGGTCTGCCGCAAGATCGCGGCGGACCCGTCGCTGGCCTGGGCCTACACGAGCATCAGCCACATGGTGGCCATCGTCACCGACGGGACGGCCGTGCTCGGCCTGGGTGACATCGGTCCATTGGCGGGCATGCCCGTCATGGAGGGCAAGGCCATGCTGATGGAAACCCTGGTGGGGCTTTCCGGCGTGCCGATCCTGCTCAACACCAAGGACACCGATGAGATCATTGCCGCGGTCAAGGCCATTGCGCCGACCTTTGCCGCCATCCAACTGGAAGACATCTCGGCCCCGCGCTGTTTCGAGATCGAGAAGCGGCTTCAGGAGGCGCTCGACATCCCCGTGATGCACGACGACCAGCACGGCACAGCCGTGGTCAGTACTGCCGCGCTGATGGTGGCCGCGCGCGAAACCGGCCGTGAGATGAGCAATTCGGTCATCGGGCAGATCGGCCTGGGGGCGGCGGGCAACGCCATCGGTCAAATGTTGATGCGGCTGACGGGGAATCCCGTCTACGGTGCGGACTTGAGCGCCGAGGCGCTGGAGCGCTTCGAGCGCGAGGGCGGGCGCAAGTCCAGCCTCAAGGAGATTATGGCCGAGTGCGACATCGTCATCGCCACCACGGGCGCGCCGGGGCTGATCCAGCCCGAGATGGTCCGTCCGGGGCAGATCATTTTGGCGCTCTCCAACCCCAACGCGGAGATCGACCCCGACCTGGCGCTGGAGCGCGGGGCGGCCTTCGCCGCCGACGGCAAGTCGGTCAACAACGTGTTGGGATTCCCGGGCATCTTCCGCGGTGCGGTGGACGCGCACGCCCCGCGCATTACGCACGAGATGCTGGTGGCCGCCGCCGAGACCATCGCCTCGATGACCCCGCCTGGCGAACTGGTGCCCAGCCCGTTGGATAAGAAGGTCCATCGCGCCGTGGCGCGCGCCGTAGCCGAGATGGCCTTCAAGCAGGGCATCGCCCGCGCGGATTATGTGCCGTACGTGGAGGAATAAAATGTAACGTGGGATGTCATCCCGCGCCACTCTTGTTAAAAAAGACGGCCTCTTCCAGCGAAGAGGCCGTCTTGATTCTTATCGGTCGTAAGACCAGGTCGGTTTCTGGCCGTTCTTGTGCAGCACTTCCTTCAGCGTAGCTCCTAGGCGGGTGACGCCTTCGCGGATGGTCTCGGGCGAGGAGTACGAGAAGTTGAGGCGCATGGTGTTCTTGCCGCCGCCGTTCGGGTGGAAGGATGCCCCGGGCACGAAGGCCACCTTGCGTTCGATGGCGATCTTCAGCACCTCGGCTGCATCGATCCCTTCGGGCATGATGCCCCACAGGAACATGCCGCCCTGCGGGTGAGTCCAGCGCATCTCGGGCGGGAACATCTCGTCCATCATCTCGAGCATCACATCGCGGCGCTCCTTGTACGTGGCACGGATGACCTTGACGTGCTCATCGAGGAATCCGCCCTTGGCGACTTCGTGGGCCACATATTGGTTGAACGAAGAGGTGTGCAGGTCCGCGGCCTGCTTGGTCATCACCAGGCGGCGGATGACCTCGGGCGGCGCAATCACCCAGGCCAGGCGCAGGCCGGGCGCGAGCAGTTTCGAGAAGGTGCTGAGATAGATGACGTTGCCAGTGTATTCGCCGTCGTGTTCGTCGCGGAACTGGCTGTCGAGGGTCATTACCGAGGGGATGTGCTCGCCCTCGTAGCGCAGCTGCCCGTAGGGATCGTCCTCGATGATCGGGACCCCGTACTTGTCGGCCAGTTCGATCAGCTTTTTGCGGCGTTCCAGGCTGAGGGTCGAGCCGGACGGGTTCTGGAAGTTGGGCAGGACGTAGATAAACTTTGGACCCACCCGCAGGGCGGCTTCCAGTTCGTCCACGATCATGCCGTGCTCGTCGGCGCGGACCGAGATGTACTGTGCGCCGTAAGCGTTCCAGGCCTGGAGCGCGCCCAGATAAGTGGGCGACTCGACCACGATGTAATCACCGCGGTTGATGAACAGCCGCCCGAGGAAGTCCAGCGCCTGCTGGGAGCCCGAGGTGATGAGGATGTTATCGGCGGAAACCTGCACGCTGTAGCGCGCCGTGTGGCGGGCGATCATCTCGCGCAGCGGACGATAGCCTTCGGTGGTGCTGTATTGCAAGGCCTGCGCCCCGTCCTTTTGCAAGACCGCATTGCAGGCTTCCTGGAATTCCTTGAGCGGGAACACTTCGGGGGCGGGCAGGCCGCCGGCGAAGGAGATGATGTCGGGCTGTTCGGTGAACTTCAGCAGCTCGCGGATGACCGAACTTCCCATTTTCTGCGTGCGGTGGGCGTAGCGATACTCCCAGGGTGTTTGCATTCAATCTCCTTGGTTTAAGAATGAAAAAAGCCTGACAGGTACGAAGTGACCCGTCAGGCTTGCTGACTCACGGCATCGAAATGCCTAAAAGGAAGAAACCAGGAACCAGAACCATCTCCATGGCCTTTTCATCTTACCAGTTTTTAGTTTTTATGCAAACGACAAATGACCTATAAAAGCCATGCGGCTTGTCAGTTTTTCAGGGGGCTTCGGGCGCGAATTGGTTCAAGTTGACGGCCACCAGCGGCAGGGCCTTGTCCACGTAGGCTTCGAGGGCGGGTCTATTCTTGCTGGCAGCCCAATAGGAAGCCAGACCGTAGATGGCCCAGGTGGCGGCGGTGGCAGGCATCTCGGCCGAGATGGGAATATCCATCTTGCGCAGCCAGACCAGCAGCAACTC
>CALLJA010000305.1 GCA_938008865.1 uncultured Anaerolineales bacterium | reverse complement strand
CGCCTGGCATCCCTGCGGGCGCCAATTTGCTATACGTCAACCCGCCGCCCAATCCACTCTTCACGGTCGGCTCGCCGTTCACGGACATGACGAACGTCAAGGTCAACGAGCATACCCTGACGCGCTTCGTGGACTGGAGCAACGTCCACATCCTGCAAGCCGAGAAACTCAGCGCGCCCGAGTGGGCCGACGTGCTGATCGAGGCCGAGGCAGGCCCGCTGGTCTTCGCGGGCGAGCAGGATGGTCAGCGCATCGCGGCGGTCGGCTTCGACTTGCGCCAAAGCGACCTACCCTTGCAGATCGCCTACCCGATCCTGTTCTCGAACCTGATCAACTACCTCGTCCCGCCCAGCGCCTTTGATGCCAGCCGCTCGCTTGAACCAGGCGAGGGCCTCGCCATCGTGCCCGACCCAGGCGTGGAGCAGATCCTGGTCGCCACGCCGCTCGAGCATGCCTTCACCCTGCGCCCCGAAGCGAACCTGACCTTCACCGAGACGGACGAGTTGGGCTATTACGCCGTCAACTTCATCTCGAAGAGCGGTACTTCGGTCGAGTACTTTGCGGTCAACCTGTTCGATGAAGCCGAGTCGGATTTGCGCCCACGCGAAACCGTCCAGGTTGGGCAGAGCACGCTGACCGCCGCCGTCGCCGAAAAGGTCGGGCAGCGCGAATTCTGGCCCTGGCTGGCGGGGCTGGCCCTGCTCGTCCTGCTGGCCGAGTGGCAGATGTTCCATCGCCGCAACTTGTCGACTCTTCTGGAAACTGTCAGGCCAAAGGCCTGACCTACGTTATGAGATTCACCTCGCCCCTCTTCCTGCTGCTGCTTGCGCTCCTGCCGATCTTCGCGTGGATGGGCTGGCCCGCACCTGGCTCATCACGCCGCCGCGAGATGCTGGCGCTGATCCTGCGCCTGCTGATCGTGCTGAGCCTCGTGCTCGGGCTGGCGGGCGTGGAGATCGTGCGTCCAGGCAGTAACCTGGCGGTGGTCTTCCTGGTGGACGTCTCGGACTCGATGCCCCAGCAGGCCGTCGATGCGGAGATCGCCTACGTGCAGGAGGCCATCCAGGGCATGGGGCCAGACGACCAGTCGGCAGTGGTGCTGTTCGGCGCGGATGCATTGGTCGAGCGGCCGATGTCCGTGGCGCATGAGCTGGCCCAGATCAGCTCCGCACCCATCACCAACCAGACCGACCTGGCCGAGGCCATCCGCATGGGACTGGCGCTGTTCCCCGCAAATACAGCGCGACGGCTGGTGCTGCTCTCGGACGGCGCGCAGACCAGCGGCGATGCACAAGCCGCGGCCGAGTTTGCCAAAGCCTCGGGGGTGCAGATCGTGGTCATGCCGTTCGTCTCACAGCCCGCGGACGAAACCCTCATCACGCAAGTCGACGTGCCCACCCGTCTGCGCCCAGGCCAGAACTTCAACCTGAACCTATCCATCCAAGCGACCAACCCTGTGCGCTCGGCCATCCGCGTGCTTTCGGGGGGCGAAGTGGTCTACGAGCAGACGCAGGATCTGCGCCGCGGCGTGCAGACCTTCAGCCTGCCGTTGACGGCGGGCGGGCCTGGCTTCGTCAGCTACCAGGTGCAGATTGCGCCCGAGAAGGATGGCTTCTACCAGAACAACCGCCTCGACGCCTACTCGCAGGTCGAAGGCCCGCCGCGTATTCTGGTCGTGGCGCCCGCCGAGGGCGAGTCCCTGCCAGGCGGCGAATCCCGCCCCGACGAATTCTCCGCGCTGGTCAATGCGCTCCAGGCCGCTGGTTACACCGTGGATCTGGTCACGCCCAACAGCCTGCCCTCCAACCTGCCTGGGCTGGCACAGTACAACGCCGTGACGCTGGTCGACGTGCCCGCGCGCACGCTCACCGTCCGCCAGATGGAAAGCCTGCGCTCCTACGTCCACGACCTGGGCGGGGGGCTGGTCGCCATCGGCGGGCCGACCAGCTACGGGGTCGGGGGCTACTTCGGCACCCCGCTCGAAGACGCGCTGCCCGTCGACATGCAGATCAAGGATGAACAGCGCCGCCCGTCGCTGGGCATCGTCTTCATCATCGACCACTCGGGCAGCATGGCCGACTCAAGCGGCGGCGTGATGAAACTGGAACTGGCCAAGGAGGCCGCGGCCCGCTCGGTGGAACTGCTCTTCCCCACCGACCGCGTGGGCGTGATCGCCTTCGACGACGCCGCCAGTTGGGTCGTCCCGATGACCGACCTCGCCAACCCCGACGAGGTGATGAGCCTGATCGGCTCGATCCAGCCTGGGGGCGGAACGGACATCATGGCGGGCATGCAGGCCATGGCGGAAGTCCTGCCCGACGATCCCGCCAAGGTCAAGCATGTGATTCTGCTGACCGACGGCGGCGCCGACCCGACAGGCATCCCCGAACTCGTCCAGCGCCTGCTGGCTGAAAGCGGCATCACGCTCTCGACCGTGGGCGTCGGCAGCGACGCCGCACCCTTCCTTGAAGACCTGGCGACGCAGGGCGGTGGGCGCTATCATTTCACCAATGACCCCCAGACCATCCCGAGTATTTTCACCGAAGAGACCACGCTGG
>CALLJA010000304.1 GCA_938008865.1 uncultured Anaerolineales bacterium | reverse complement strand
CCGAAGCCAGGGTTCATCTCGCCGCGGATCTCGGCGATCTCGCAGCCCGTGCCTTGCAGGAAGGATTTGATCACACCGCGGCCCGAACCGTACATGGCGTCCACCACGAAACGCTGCGGATTCTCGGCGATGATGTCGGTGCGGATGAGGGTCCGCAGGTGATCGAAGTAGGCGTTGAGCGGGTTGAACTTCTGGATCAGGCCCGCATCGCGCGCCTTGACGTAGTCCATCAGGTTGGGGCCGCGCGCCTGTTCCTCGTTGTCGTTGATGTAGATTTCCACGCGGCGACATTGTTCGGGCAGGGCCGACCCGCCGAACGCGCCCTTCAACTTGACGCCGTTATAGCGCGGCGCGTTGTGCGAGGCGGTGATCATCACCCCAGCCACGGCCTTCTCGTGCTTGACGGCATACGAGATGGCGGGCGTGGGCGCATCCGACTGGCTCAACAATACTTTGAATCCGTTGGCGGCCAGCACGCGCGCCACCTCGCCCGCGAAACGGTCCGAGAGGAAGCGCGTATCGAAACCGATCACCACTTTCTTCGAGTCGGTGTCGTCATTCTTGTTCCAGTATTCGGAAGCCACTGCATCGGCGATGGCCTGCGCCACCATGCGCAGGTTGTCGAAGGTGAAACTATCCGAGATGACGGCTCGCCAGCCGTCGGTTCCAAAATGAATGGGCATGCATCCTCCAGGGATTTTTTATGATAAAGACTTCGGGGTCCATCCGCAATTCGATAACGGTTGCGGAAAAGACTCCGAAGTCTGGGATGGCTAAGGGGCGGGGGTGACTTCGAGCGTTTCGCTTGGGGCGGGCGTCTCGGTTGCGGTCGGCTCCCAGTTCGGGACGGGTGTGGCCGTCGTCAGCACCGATTGCAGGATCCAGCCCTCCAGCTTGCGGCCGTTCTTGGTGGCGATAACGTGCGCCCACATGACGCCGCTGAGTTCCTGTACATCGGGCAAGACTTCCACCAGCGAGCCGTTGTCGAGCGTGGCAATATAGGTGCCATTTGGACTTTTGCGAAGGTTTACCCCGCCGCCCGAATCTGAACTAATCTTGGCGTACACGGGCGTGGGTTCCACGGTCAACGTCAGGGTGGGTGTCTCGGTGGGGGGCAGGGTGGCTTCCAGGGTCAGCGTGGGAGCGCGGCTGGGGGTGGCAGTCTGCACACGCGGGGTCAGGGTTGGCCTGGGGGTGGATGTCGCCGCGAAGACCAGCTGCTGTGTGGCGGTTGGGGAGGCGGATTGCGTCTGGGTCGGCTGGGGCGCCGTCGGCTGCGGTCTGGACCCAAAACTGGGCGCCATCAAAAGGGCGAAAACTCCCACGAGGATGATGCCCGCGCCCCCGCTCATCAGCCATCCAAGCCGCGACGGGCGAAAGCGGAAGACCAGGAAGGTGAACATGCCCAGCAGGCTGGCTAGCGCGAAATGGGCCACGAAGACCAGCGCGCCTTTTGGCCATAGGCCGTCCACACCGCTGCCCAGGCCGAAGCCCGCCGCGCTGACGGGCGACAGGAGGGAGTAGGCCACCACCACGCTCGGCAGGAAGGGCTTGTCTTCGGAGCGCACGAACGAGATCACCAACAGGATCGCGCCCAGCGCCAGCACTGCCAGCCCAGGCCACCATAACTGCCCGTTCATGAAGGCGTTGTTGAGCGTCAGCGGCAGGAAGGGACGCGCGGCCAGCCCTGCTGCCAGCCCGCTCAGGAAGACCAGCATCACGCCGATCAGCAGGGCCACCAGGGTCTCGGTGAAGAAACGCACCGAGCCGGTGATGAGTGCGAGCACCATGCCCACCCAGGGAGTCATCAACGGGGCCAGCAGGATGCCCAACAGCAACACAGCGGGCGAGTCGACCAGGTAACCCAGCCCCAGCACCGCGCCGCTCAAAACAGCCAGCACAAAGAACTCCAGGTTGGGGTAGGCGCGTTTGGCTAGCGAGGCCATTACTTCCGCGCGGCCCTCGGCGTCTGGGATGAGTTGGGCGCGGCGCGCGCGGCGGCGGCGGGCGGCCGAATTGGGCGCAGTCACATACGGCTGCGGGTCGGTGGGCAGGATGGGCGGTTCGTTAAGGGTCATGTTCGGAGGGTGGCGAGAATACGCAGGGGCTTTTCGAGCAGGTCGAGTGCGGCAAAGATATCTGGGACCACGATATCGGCGGCCAGCAGGGTCTCAACCGCCGCGCCTTCCTTCGACATGACGCAGATGCCAAGGGCGGCTTGTTTGAGCATAGCGGCATCATTCGCGCCCTGCCCGATGGCCACCACCCGGTCCGCGCCTAGGCCGCGCACGAACTCGGCCTTCTGTTCGGCCTCGTTCATGCCCGGGTCAAGGCGGACGGCGGCCAGCCCCAGTTGCTGGTCGATGCTGAACTGGCGACCATGCGTGTCGGCGGTGATCATGCGCACCGAGATGCGGTCGCGCAGGCTTGCAATACGCCGCACCAGTCCGTCGATCAGCATGCCGTCCACAGCCAGGGTGCCGTTGACGTCGGTCACCAGGTGCTCGATGCGGAGGTCGCCCCGCCCGGGAATGGTCAATTCGATCATGCCGCCCATTATACCCGCATGGGCGGAAGTCTGGCGCGGGCCGCCATGATATAATGAAGCAAGCCTCGGCCTCCTGCCGGGGCGGGTTTGATTATGCCAGGAGTTACCATGCTTCCCAACCGCAATTCCATGCCCATCCCCAACACCGTCAACCACAATGGTCCGCCGCCGCTGATCGAAGTAGCGGGCACCCACCGCGAAATGGGACGCCAGATCGGCGAGGCCCGCCGCGAACAAGTCCGTCACAGCGTGGAGAATGCGCGCGTGCTGATCGCGCAGTCCTACAGCCAATTGGAGTTGACCTGGGACGGCGCGCTGATCCAGGCGCGCAAATACCTGCCCTTCGCCGAGGAGCGCTACCCGCAATACGTGGACGAACTGCGCGGAATTGCCGAGGGCGCCGGCGTGGCCTTCGATGAGGTCGTCACGCTCAACACCATGGAGGCCGTCACCACCGACGCGCTGCACCTGACGCGCTGCACCAGTTTCGCTGTCAACGAAGAACGCACCTCCGACGGTCACGTGCTGGCCGCGCACAACGAAGATTGGGTTCCCGAGGACGAGGACGACGTGTACGTCGTCTCGGCCCGCCCGCAGGAAGAACCGCCCTTCCTGGCCATGACCTATGGCGGGCTGCTGCCCAACGTGGGCTTCAACGCCTACGGCATCGCCCAGTTGATCGATTCGGTCTACCCGTCCGACTCGCGTATCGGTATCCCGCGGCTGGTGGTGTCGCGCGCCATCCTGTCCTCGCGGCGCATCTCGGGCGCCATCGGACGCGCGCTCGTGTCGCATCGCGCGGCGGGGTACAACCACCTGCTGGTGCATGAGAGCGGCGAGATGTACTCCATCGAGGTCTCGGCGCGCCGCTTCGAGATCCTGCACGGCACCGACGGGTACATGGTCCACACCAACCATTACCTGGCGCAGAACATGAAGGAGATCGAGAGCGACCCCGAGGAACTGATTTCCTCGCGCGTGCGTTACTTCCGCGCGCTGCGCCTGCTGCGCCAGAACCCGTCGCATTCCATCAAGAGTTTGCAGGCCATCCAGAAGGACCACGTCAACATCCCCAACTCGATCTGCAACCACAATATCGACGGGATCGACCCGCTCGACCGCGAGAAGACCATCTGTTCGCTGGTGATCGACCTGACCGCGCGTGAGATGCACATCGCGTGGGGCAATCCTTGTCAGAATGCCTATCATACCTACCATCTGGAAGCATGAACGCGGAAAAGGGCGGCATCAGCCGCCCTTTTTTGTTGCCTGTTTGGGTCTGATTCGGATGCGCGCGCGGTCGGTTCACGCGTATAATAATAAAATAACTTGATGCCTCACTGGTACCTGACGCCCTCCTCGATCGGTTATCTGACCCAGTTCATCCTGAGCCTGTCTCTAACGGCCTATTTCATGTACCGTATCCATACGGGCGGGGGGAAAAGCGCGCAGGCTTATTTGCTGGGTGGTTTTTTCATTGCAGTCACCGCCTTCGTCGGGCTGCTCTTTTTGGATGCAGCCTCCCTGCCAACGGCACGCTTGTATTTCCTCTTTCTGGAGAATCCCATTTTGGGGGTGGTGCTGGTTTTGTTGCTCCAGTTTGCCTATCATTTCCCGTCATCCTTTCCTTCCCGAAGAGGGATCGCATCCCTGGCATTGATCTTGAGCGTGGGATATGCGCTGTACGAGGCGCAATTTGCCACATATCGCTATGACCTGCTGCTGCGTTATGGCAATGTGGAGTACCGCCCGCCCGCAGCCGACGTGGTCCTGGCCCTGTTTTTCATCTGGGTGCTACTGGCCTTCCTGGCGCAGGCGGTGGCGGCGGACCAGCGCAGCGATGTCCGCTGGTGGGCCAAGGTCCTTAATCCGCAGGGGGTGGGCGCGCGCGGCGCGTATCTGTTTGCCCTGATCCTCATCCCGCTTTTTGCGCTGACTGTCATCAACCTGTTACAGGCCTTCGCCTTCGTCTCCGACAAGGTTTACAACGCCTCCATTTCCCTGGGCATCCTGGTGACCTTGTTCCTGTTTGCTTACGTGTTCTTCAATTACCAGCCTGGCACCACTTCCTTCTTCGTCAAACTCTCGGGGCTGACGCTGACCCTGCTGCTGGTGGCCCTGGGGCTGGTGGGCTGGGTGGTATCCCCGGCCTATGCGGCGGCGTACCGTCCCAGCATGGAGGATCACCAAACCCTGCGCTACACGCCCAATGACCTGGGCGGTTACGACATCGCCCGCATCCCCTTCCACTTCGAGCAGGACCTGGGCCAGCGCGTGATGCCAGAGTCGCCGAACAAGACCATCACGCGCCTGGTCGATTTTGATTTTCCCCTATACGGACGCAGCTACGACCAGGTCGCCGTGACAAGTGCGGGCCTGCTGCGTATGGGGCAATCTCTGCATCACCCCAACCTGGAGAATAACTACGGCAACATGGCGGGCATCTTCGCCCTGCTCGTGGACCTGGACCCGGTTTCGGGCGGCCTGTTTGCCAAAGTCGAAGCCGACCGCCTGGTGGTCACCTGGGACCGTATGCAGGGTTGGTACCAGCCTGGGGCTGTGTACACATTCCAAACTATTCTCTACGCGGATGGCAGTTTCGACGTCACATACAATGGCCTGCCGGACACCTTCCTGTACGAAGCTGATGCTTCGCCGTTTGCCGTGCCCTGGGTGCGCGGGGTGACGCCTGGCGGCGGGGACCCGGTCGAAACGGTGGAGGACCTGTCGCGTCCGCTGCGCAGCGGGCCGCAAGGGGTGGTGCAGGATTTTCACCTCGATTTCCGAACCTTCCTCAACCGCCTGCTGTCGCCGCTGGCCTGGCTGGTCCTGATCGGCAGTCTGGTCCTGCTCGTCAGCCTGCCGGCTCTGGTGGATGCCAACGTTGTCAGGCCCTTGCAGGTGCTGTTGGTGGGCGCGGGCAGGGTGGAGAACGGCGATCTGAGCGTGGAGATGCCGGTCCGCCACAACGACGAGATTGGTTCATTGACGGCTTCCTTCAATGCCATGGTGGCCCAGTTGCGTGGACACGTGAGCGGGCTGGAGGAGCGCGTCTTACGGCGCACCCAGGAATTGCAGCAGACCAACGAGCGCCTGCAGGTCGAGATCGATGAACGCAAGGCAGCCGAGGCGCAGCTCATCCAGCAGCAGCGCGAATTGGCCGCCGCTGAGGAGCGTGAGTTGATCGGGCGCGGGCTGAACGACGGCTTCGGACAGGTGATCGGATTCGTCAACACGCAGGCCCAGTTGGCGCAGTCGCTGCTGGAGAGGAACCAGGTCGGCGCGACCCAGGAGGCCCTCGCGCACATTGTCGAAACGGCTCAACAGGCCCGACTGAACCTGCGGCATCACATCCTGGGAATGCGTGAGCCCATGCGCGTTCAGCGTAGTTTCTACGGTATCTTGCAAGAGTCGCTGCAGGCTTTCAGCCAGGCCTGGGGTGTGGAAGCCATCTTCAGCCCGTCGCAGAACACGCTGCCTGTGCTGACCGAGGCAGTCGAGGACCAGTTGCTGCACATCATCCAGGAGGCGCTGGTCAATATCCGCAAGCACGCCTCCGCGCGGCGGGTGGAGGTGCTGATCACGTCGCTGGCCAATGAGGTGGTGTTCATCGTCAGCGACGATGGGCGCGGCTTCGACCCACAGTCGGCGACCGGGGTGGACGAGAAACACTTCGGGCTCAGCATCATGCGCGAGCGCGCCGAACAGGTGGGAGGGCGGCTGGAGGTGCGTTCGGCGGTGGGCCAGGGCACGCGCGTGCTGATCCATGTCCCGCACGTGCTGGCGGCGGAACCCCAGACCGACCGTCAGGCCGATATCAAGTCGCTGCGCATCCTGCTGGTAGACGACCAGCCGTTGTTCCTGGAGGGGATGCGCGGCCTGTTGTCCTCGCGTGGGCTGACCGTGGTGGGCCTGGCGCGCGATGGCCTGGATGCCTGCGACCAGGTGCGCCGCCTGCGCCCGGACATGGTGGTGATGGATATTCAGATGCCGCGTTGTGATGGCATCGAAGCCACGCGCCGCATCAAGGCCGAATTCCCCGAGGTTAAGGTAGTGTTGATGACTGTGGCTGGGGATGAGGACATCCTGCTGGATGCCATGAAGTACGGCGCTTCGGGGTACCTGCCGAAAGGCCTGGATGCCAACCACCTGTTCACCCAACTGGGCGCGGCCCTGCGCGGCGAAAATCCGATCACGCCCGACATGGCGGCGCGCATGCTGGCCGAGTTCAACCAGACAGCCACCGCGCCGCGCAAGGCCTCCTTCCGCGCAGAGTCTATCCCGAGTGAACTGACCATGCGCCAGTGGGAAGTGCTGCGCCTGGTAGCGCGCGGATTGACCTACAAAGAGGTGGGCAGTGAGCTTAGCCTGACCGAACGGGCCATCAAATATCACATGGCGCAGATCACGGAGCGCTTGAATTTGAAGAATCGCGAGCAGGTGGTGGCTTATGTGCGCCAATTCCAGGAGGATCGCCGCAGGAAGACCCCCTGAGCGCCTGAAAACACCCGTTTTGATTGAAAAAGGCAGGATTCCTGCCTTTTTTTGTTGTTTGGGCGGCTTTCATAATTGACAACTCACTGTACTTTGACTGTACCCTTTTTTTTCACCAAGTACAGTGACACGCAGGGCCGCGCTTGCTAAGATGGACGCATGTTTCAGGGAACCACACCGACCCATAAGATTCTCCTGTACGGGAACTCCATCCAGATCGATGGACTGTTCTCCAAACTGGAAGGTGTCGAAGGCTGGCAGGTGGCCCGCGCGAATGGGACCAACCTGGACGACCTGAACGACGCAGACTTCATTGTGGCCGACCTGCGTGATGCCCGTTCGATGCAAGCAGTGAACGGCCTGAAGAAGATGAAGGACGTCTCGTTGATCGGCCTGGACGCCCTGACCAACTCGGTCAGGGTGCTGGCAGGCCACGCGCCCCAGGCGCCCTACATGCAGGACGTGCTGAACCTGCTGAAGAAGTTCATTTGAGGTTTTATCTCTGCTGCGCTTCATCCCTGTTTATTGCAGAGACCATTTTTTTGAAAACCACGCCAAAGGAGGCCGCCACCCCGCCCATATACCTCTCCAAACCGACATCCAAATGCAAATGATCGGATAATTTCTTTTTTTCTCAAGGAGAACGCACACATGAAAAAATTTAGTTTGGCCTTTGGGCTTGCCCTCGTGGCTGCCCTGCTTGTTGCCACGGTTGCCTTTGCGCTCATCACCAACGGCGACTTCGAATCCGGTGACTTCACCGGTTGGGCCAAATCCGCCTTCCTCAACGCCGGCAGAACCAATCCGCCTGGTACTGGCGGCGCCGACCTGAGCGCGATCGTCGGCGGCCCGGGCGTGACGGCGCTGAGCCTGTCTGACCCCAACACCAACGGCATCCTCAAATATCCGGCCTACGGGAGCTACTCCGCCCGCGTGAACAGCCAGGATTCCTGGTCCGACGGTGGTTATCCCAAAAATGCCAACACCATCACTCAGACGGTCGCGGCTGTGTTGGACCCGGTAGACGGCCTCTGGCATATCCGCTTTGCCTATGCGGCCGTGGCGGTCGACCCTTCCCATAGCCCGGATCAACAACCGTATGTCCGTGTCTTGGTGACCAATACCACCAATAGCAACGATGTCATCTATGACTTCTTGTCCTATGTGGGCGAGCCGGGCAAGAGCTGGCAGAACGGCGCGACGAACATCTACGGGGAACAATGGAAGTTCATCGATTGGACCTACGTAGACCTGACCTCCAGTGTGGCTCACCCTGTCGTGGCCGGCGATAACATCAAGATCGAAATTACCGCCGCGGGCTGCTCCCCGAGCGGACACCCCGGGTACGCCTATCTCGACTCGGTCACCGACGGCGACCTGCCCGGTCCGACCATCGACGCCAACGGTCCGGCCACGGCTGTTGCGGGCGACCCCATCACCTACACCTACAATTACAACAACGGCGCTGC